>JBKOWA010000219.1:0-3000 GCA_046724155.1 Actinomycetota bacterium | reverse complement strand
GGCCGAGACCGCGGTGACCCGGGTCGTGCAGTGCCCGCGCTGCGGCGACTTCGGGGTGGACGTCCGCCAGCGGGCGCCGGGGTTCTCCTTCGCCTGCAGCCGCTGTGGCCACCAGTGGCGGTGGGAGCCGGGGTCGGCGTGGCCCACCACCGTGGTCCGCCCGCGCCGCAAGCGCCAGCAGGCCCCGGCCGGGCCGACCCGACCTGACTCCAGGCGTTGAGGGAGACTCCGATGTACCAGCAGACGTTCTCGCGCAGCACCCCGGGATGCATCGTCTTCCTGGTCGACCGGTCCGACTCGATGCATGCGACCTGGGCCGGCTCGAGCCTCAGCCTGGCGCAGGGCGCGGCGCTGGCGATCAACAAGATCCTGCTCGAGCTGTGCGTGAAATCCACCAAGGAGCAGGGTGGGGCGCTGCGGTGCTACTTCTACATCGGCGTCTACGGCTACGGGCTGTGCCCGGGCACCGGCAGCGAAGGCGTCGAGTCCGCGCTTCCCGGGCCGCTGGCGGCCCGGGGCATCGTCCCGCTGCCGGAGCTGGCCGACCATCCGATCGCGGTCCGCGAGGAGCCGTCGATCGACGCCATGGCCGTCCCGTCGCGGGTCCCGGTGTGGATCGAGCCCTACCACGGCTTCCGCACCCCGATGTGCCAGGCCTTCGCGGCGGCGGGCGCGCACATCTACCAGTGGGCGACCGCGTTCCCGCAGTCCTTCCCGCCGATCGTGATCAACATTACCGACGGGATGGTCACCGACAGCCCGTACGACGGTGCGGACATCGGCTTGTGGGCCAAGCGGCTGACCACCATCGAGACCGGGGACGGGCCGGCGCTGCTGTTCAACATCTTCCTCTCGCCGAGCCCGGGGGCCGGCGTCTGGTTCCCGGCCAGCGACGCCGACCTGCCGCAGCCGGGCCCCGGCCTGTTCTCGATCAGCAGCCCGATGCCGCAGCCGATGATCGACAACGCCCGCTCGGCCCATATCCAGGTGGCGCCCGGCGCCCGCGGATTCGTGTTCAACGCCGACCTCGCGATGCTGGTCAAGTTCCTCGAGATCGGCACCCGCTTCGACGTCCGGGATCGCTGACCCGCCATGTCGCTGGCGCAGATGGTCGTCTTCCACGCGGCGAAGGCCGGCTCCGCGGAGGAGGAGTGGGAGGACGGCGCGGGCCATGACGCGGGCGACCCGGCGACCGGGCGGAACGCGCGCTGCATCGTCGTCGACGGGGCCACCGAGGCGTACGACTCGATCCGGTGGGTGGGCCAGCTCGTCGACTCCTTCCTCGGCATCGACCCGGTCGGCGGGGCGCCGGCCCTGACCGAGCGGGCCATGGACGAGTGGTTCGGGCTCATGCAGGACCGGTGGGTACGGACCGCGCCGGCCACCTTCGGGAGCATCTACGAGGAGCGGAAGTTCCGGGAGGACGGGTCGTTCGCCACCCTCCTCGGCTGCGAGATCGGCGGCCTGGACGGCCCCCGGCCGCGCTGGTCCGCGGTCGCGCTCGGCGACACCGTGCTGTTCCAGGTGCGCGGCACCCGGCTGCTCGCCCAGTTCCCGGCGCTCGCCGCCGAGGATTTCGGTCTCAACCCGGACGGCGTGTTCACCCAGCCCGCAGCCCGGGACCGGATGCGGGCCGGGCTCGGCCGAGCGAGCGGGTCGCTGGCGGTCGGTGACCGGTTGTTCCTGGCGACCGACGCGTGTGCCGAGTGGATGGTCCGGGCCGGGCGCTCGGACCCGGACCGGCTCTGGCCGAGCCTGAGCCGGCTCGAGCACCCCGCGCTGTTCCGGCGGATGGTCGCCGACCTCCGGCGCGCCGGCGCGATGAAGAACGACGACGTGACGCTGCTGCGGGTGGAGATCACCCAGTCCGAGCCCGACGTGCTGGTGGTGTGCCAATGACGGCCTATCCGAACGCCGAGGACTACGTGCGGGCGGTGCAGCACCCGGACCGGGTGTTCGCCGTGCCCGCCCTGCGCCGGGTCGTGTTCGAACCCCACCCGCTGTTCGGGATCCCGATGCCGGCGTCGGGTAACGCCGCGGTCGTGTTCAAGGGCGACCTCGACGGTACGGACACCGCGCTGCGGTTCTTCATCCGGGAGGACGCCTCCAGCCGGGAGCGGTACGCCGCGCTCGGCCAGCACTTCGCCGCCCGCGGCCTGGAGGACTGCGTCGCCCACCCGACCTGGGTCGACGACGCGATCCGGGTCAACGGCCGGACCTGGCCGATGGTGCAGATGAGCTGGGTGGACGGGCGGACCCTCGACGCCTACGTAGGCCACCTGGCCGGGACGGCGAATGTCGAGGCGCTGTCCTGCCTGGCCCGGACCTGGCGCGAGTTCGTCGGGCGCCTGCAGGCCGCCGAGTTCGCCCACGGGGACCTGCAACACGGAAACGTTCTCATCGACACCGCCAGCACCCTGCGGCTGGTGGACTTCGACGGGTCCTGGATCGCAGCGTTCCACGGCGGAGCGCCCCCGCACGAGACCGGCCACCCCAACTACCAGCGCACCGGCCGCGAGTGGGGCCGGTGGATGGACACGTTCCCGGGCCTGGTGATCTACACCGCCCTGCTCGCGCTGTCCAGGCGACCGGAGTCCTGGGCCGAGCTGCACAACGGGGAGAACGTCCTGTTCTCCGCCGAGGACTTCAACCCGCCGTACCAGACGCGGACCTGGCGGTTCCTTGCCGGCCTCGGCGACGCCGAGGTCGACCGGGTCGCCGAACGCCTCATGCGGGCCTGCGATCCGGCGTGGCGGGCCGGCGACACCCTGGAGGCGCTGCTGGACGCCCGCCCGCACGTCGAGATCCCGGCCCCGCCTCAGCCCGTTGCGGCCGCCCCGTTCTCCGGCATCGACGCATCGGGCGCCGGACCGGCTCCCTGGTGGGAGCTGACGGCCGCCACGGCCGGCGGACCGGTGCCGCCGACCGGTGCGGCGGCACCGCCCACCGCACCGGCCCCGCCACCGACCGGCACTGCGATGCCGCCGACCGCGCCAGCAC
>JBKOWA010000169.1:0-3802 GCA_046724155.1 Actinomycetota bacterium | reverse complement strand
CACCTCGGGCCAGCAGCCGGTCGGCCACCGCGGCGATCGCGGCCGGCTCCGGCAGCCGCCCCGGCCCGCTGTCCGGACCGGTCAGCCGGCCGACCGCGGGGTCGAGCACGACGGCGCCGCGCTCGCGCAGGGTGCGCACGTTGGCCCGGGTTGCCGGGTGCTCCCACATCTCGGTGTGCATGGCCGGGGCGAAAAGCACCGGGCAACGGGCCACCAGCAGCGAGGCGGTCAGCAGGTCGTCGGCCATGCCGGCGGCGGCCCGCGCCAGCAGGTCCGCGGTGGCCGGTGCGACGACGACCAGGTCGGCGGTCTGGCCGAGCCGGACATGCTGCACCTCGGCCACCCCGGTCCACACGTCGGTGGCGACCGGGTTACCGGACAGGGCCTCGAAGGTGGCGGCACCCACGAACCGCAGCGCTGCCTCGGTGGGTACCACGGTCACCTGGTGGCCGGCCCCGGCGAGCAGCCGCACCAGCCCCGCCGCCTTGTACGCCGCGATGCCGCCAGCCACCCCCAGCAGCACGCGCCGGGCCGGCGGCGCCGAGGAACGGTCTGTCACGCCTGCGTCCGCGTCTCAGACCTCCACTCGCCTAGCCTTCGGTGGGTTCGCAGGTCAGCAGGCCGTCGTTGATCTCCCGGAGGGCGATGGACAGCGGCTTCTCCTGCGGCGCGGTCTCCACCAGCGGGCCGACGTACTCCAGCAGCCCTTCGCCGAGCTGGCTGTAGTAGGCGTTGATCTGGCGGGCACGCTTGGCGGCGTAGATGACCAGGCCGTACTTCGAGTTCGTCTTGGCCAGCAGCTCGTCGATGGGCGGGTTGGTGATGCCCTCAGGGGTTGCGGTGGTACCGGACACGCAGGTCAACCTTCTCGTTTCGGCTCGGGAGATCGGATCAACTCTACCAACTCGTCCGCGGCCCGGCCGACCTCGTCGTTGACGATGGTCACATCGAACTCCACCTCGGCGGCCAGCTCGATCTTGGCCTGGTCCAGCCGGGCCCACCGCTCGTCCACCGGCTCGGTGCCCCGGCCGATCAGCCGGCGCTCCAGCTCGGTCCAGCTCGGCGGGGCCAGGAAGACGAACTGGGCGTCCGGCAGCGCCTTCTTGACCTGCCGGGCGCCCTGCAGCTCGATCTCCAGCACCGCGGGAACACCAGCGGCCAGGTGGGCGAGCAGCGGGCGGCGCGGCGTGCCGTACCGGTTCCCGGCGTACTCGGCCCACTCCAGGAACTCTCCGTCGAGGATCATCCGGTCGAACTCCGGGACGGTGGCGAAGTGGTACTGCACACCTTCGGTCTCACCCGGTCGGGGCAGCCGGGTGGTGTAGGAGACCGAAACCCAGACGTCGGGGTGGCGACGGCGCACCGCAGCGATCACGGTGCCCTTCCCCACCCCCGACGGACCGGACAGCACGGTCAGCCGGGCGGGTTCGTCCGCCGGCTCAGCGCCCGGCGCTGTCACCGCCGCCGAACTCGTTCTCCAGCGCCAAGCGCTGCTTGGCGCCGAGTCCGCGGACGCGGCGGGTCGGGGAGATGTCGAGCCGCTCCATGATCTTGGCCGCCCGGGCCTTTCCGACACCCGGCATCGACTCGAGCACTGCGGAGACCCGCATCTTGCCGATGACGTCGTCGGTTTCGCCGGCCGACAACACGTCAGCCAGCGAGGCGCCGTTCCGCTTCAGCTGCTCTTTGAGCTCGGCGCGCGCCTTCCGCGCCGCGGTGGCCTTCTCAAGTGCAGCAGCTCGCTGCTCCGGAGTCAGAGGCGGCAGAGCCACGCAGGTCACCTCGGTCTGTTCGTCGGGATAGAAATTTGTGGCGGGGGCGAGGACTCCCGCATCCGTGGGCAACCTAGCGACTCTGCCAGGCATCGGCAACGACGGACGCGCCACTTCCTCAATGAGAGCTACCCGAATTGGTAACCAACGGGCAACCCGTCCCGGCCGATCGGGCAGACTGGAGGGCGATGCGAGCAGGAGCGGGCGACGCGCTGGCCAGGGTGTCCGGGGTGTTCAGCGCGATCGCGGGGGGCGACGGGTCGGGGCTCACCACCCGGCCGCGCACCCGCGGGCAGCTGGTCGGGCACCGGGTGTTCTGGACGCTGTTCGTGTTCGCCACGCTGGTGCTGTGGCTGGACGACAGCCGCGCCGGCCGGCTGGCTCGCCTGGCCATGCCGCTGCGGCTGCTACTGTCACCCCTGCTGCTGGCCGTGCTGTGGTTCGCGGTGCTGCGCTGGCGGGAGCCCATCCGCCGCCGGCTGCGCTGGCTGCCGCTGCCCCCGGTGGTCAACTACGTGCTCGCCGGGGTGCCGCTGGTGCTGCTCGCGGTGTGCACCGCCACCGGGTTCGGGCTGGTGGCCGAGGGCGACCCGCGGCTGAACGTGCTGCGCGAGATCGGCCCCTGGCTCGGGCTGCTGGCTGCGTTGTGGTTCGCCCGGCAGCACTACGCGCTGGTACCGTCCACGGTGTTCTGGCTGCTGGGTCTGCTGGGCGCGGTGGCCGCACAGCGGTTCGCGCTGCCGCACGCGGTGTGGCATCAGCACTGGCTGACCGCGCTGCTGCTGCTGTGCTACGCGGTGCCGGTGTACGGCGGGGCGTTGGCGCTGGTGCTGCACGTGATGCCGCCCGAACAGCTGCCGCCCGGGCAGGCGAGGCTGGACTGGCGCGGCGTCGGGCTGGCCGCGGCGGCCATGGCGGTGGCGTTCACCCTGGTGGCGCTGGGCTGGTCGGCCCTGGTGGACCTGGCCGCCTGACGCGCTCAACCAAGCGGCCCCCACCGGCATCCGGCGCCCGCCGGTCTCAGCTCAGCGCGGCGCGCAGGTCCGCCAGCACGCGGTCGGCCGCGTCCCGCAGCCCGGTCACCGTGGGGCCGTGCCGCAGCACGTCCCGGGACGTCGCCGGCAGCACAGCGGGCCGGGCGGCGGGTGGCACGACCTTGGGCGGCACCGCGTCGGGCGGCTCGACATGAGGTGGCGCCGCGTCGCCGGGCTCGATGTCAGGCGGTTCGATGTCAGGCGGTTCGGTGTCAGGCGGTTCGATGTCAGGCGGCTCCGCGGCGGGTCCGAACAGCCGGCGCAGGCCGGCCGGAGTGCCGCCCTGGGCGCCCAGGCCCGGCGCGAGGATCGGGCCGTTCAGCGCGGACAGGTCCACCCCGGCCTCGCCAACGGTGGCGCCGACGACCAGGCCGACCGAGCCGAGCGGCACCGCGCCGGCGTTGGCCGCCGCGGCGCTGTCCACGATCGACTGGGCGACGCTGCGGCCGCCCGGCGCGATGGCCCGCTGCACCGCGGCCCCCTCCGGGTTCGACGTCAGCGCCAGCACGAACACCCCGGCGCCGTGCGCGTGCGCGGCGTCCAGCGCCGGCTGCAGCGCGCCGAAGCCCAGGTACGGGCTGAGGGTGACCGCGTCCACCGCGAGCGGGGCGGCCGGGTCGAGGTAGGCGCCGGCGTAGGCCGCCATGGTGCTGCCGATGTCGCCGCGCTTGGCGTCCAGCAGGACCAGCGCTCCGGCGGCCCGCGCCTGGCTGACCACGGCCTCCAGCACCGCGACACCGCGCGAGCCGAACCGCTCGAAGAACGCCGACTGCGGCTTGAGCACCGCCACCCGGTCGGCGAGCGCCTCCACGACGGTACGGCTGAACCGCTCCACACCGGCCACGTCGTCGTCGAGGCCCCAGGCCCGCAGCAGCGAGCCGTGCGGGTCGATGCCGACGCACAGCGGCCCGCGGGCATCCAGCGCCGCCCGCAGCCGGGCCCCGAACGCCGCCCGGCCGGGTTGCGCCGCCGGCCGCGGCACCACCGCGGTCACCA
>JBKOWA010000023.1:0-3058 GCA_046724155.1 Actinomycetota bacterium | reverse complement strand
CGTGTACCGCGATCACGACGTGATCCGGAACCGCCTCCACCCACTCCGGCGGGGCGGGTGGGTCGGTGCTGACCAGGGCCGGCGCTCATGCCGGGCCGGTACCGGCCGATCCGTCGAAGAGCAGGTGTATCCCGACGACAGGGCAAGCAGCCCGAGCAGATTGGTACCGCCATGCAACCGGAATCACGGCTAGCTGGATGGCCCCGGGTATCCGGGTGGGGGGCTGCCGTGCCGCTCGGTGTATTCGGTGAGGTATGCCTGGACGGCGGTCGGCAGGGTCATGAAGATCCGGTCCTCGCCGACCCGGTCGACGAAGCCGGCGGCCGCGAGGGTGTCGTGCAGCTCGTGTTTGACCCGGGCGAGGGCGAGGACCACGCCGATGTCGCGCAGTTGCCGGCGCAGCTCGTCCAGGGCGTCGACCGCGGTGATGTCGATGTCGACGTTCGCCTCGGCGTTGAGCAGGAACCATTCCGCCGGCGGGTCGGCGGCCTGGGCCGCGGCCAGCGCTCGACGGGCGAAGTCGTCGGCGTTGATGAAGCACAGCGGCGCGTCGTACCGGTACACCACCAGGCCGGGTACCTGCCTGGCCTCCGGGTAGTCGTCGATGTCGTGCATGCCGGCCACCCCTGGGGCGTAGCCGAGGATGCCGTCGTGCGGTCGGGCGACCCGGCGCAGCAGGTCCACGATCGACAGCCCGACGGCGAGCAGGACCCCGAACAGCACCCCGAGCAGCAGCACCCCGGCCACGGTGCCCACCGCGAGCAGCAGCTCGCTGCGCCGGAACGCCGCGAGCCGCCGGAACTCACCCACGTCGATCAGGCGGATCGCGGCGTAGATGACCATGGCGCCCAGCGCCGCTGTCGGGAACGCGGACAGCACCGGCCGGAACAGCAGCAGGCCGGCCACCGCGGTGACCAGCGCCACCAGGGAGTAGAGCTGGCTGCGGCTGCCCAGCGCGTCGCCGATCACGGTGCGGCTGCCGCTGCTGCTGACCGGGAAGCCGCGCAGCAGCCCGGCGGCCAGGTTCGCCAGGCCGAGCGCACGCAGCTCGGTGTTGGCGTCGATGGAGTACCGGTTGCGGCTGGCGAACGCCCGCGCGGTCAGCACGTTGTCGCTGAACCCGACGATCGCGACGCCCACCGCCGGCAGCAGCAGGCCGGCCAGCTCCGCGGCCGGGACCGGAGGCAGCTGCGGCGCCGGCAGCCCGGCGGGGATCTCGCCCACGACCGCGATCCCCCGGCCGCGAAGGTCGAACCCCGCCACCACCACGGCGGCCAGCAGCATGCCCACCAGCGGCGCCGGCGCTTTCCGCAGCAGCCGGTCGCCGACCAGCAGGAACGCCAGCACGGCGGCGGCCAGGGCCACCGTGAGACCGTGCACGGTGCCGGCCTGCCGCCCGAACGACGCCAGGCGGTCCAGGAACGAGTCGCCATGCACGGCCACCCGGGTGACCTTGCCGAGCTGGCTCACGATCATGATCAGGGCGACGCCGGCCAGGTAGCCGACCAGCACCGGCCGGGACAGCAGGTCGGCCAGGAACCCCAGCCGGCCGAGCGATCCGAGCAGGCACAACCCGCCGACCAGCAGCGCCAGCGCGGCAGCCAGCGCCGCGTACCGGCCCGGGTCCCCGGCCGCCAGCGGGCCCACCGCGGCCGCGGTCATCAACGCGGTCGTCGACTCCGGACCCACCGACAGCTGCCGCGACGACCCGAGCAGCGCATACACCGGCAGCGCCGCGACGAGCGCCCACAACCCCACCACCGGCGGCAGCCCGGCCACCACGGCGTACGCCATGACCTGCGGCACCATGTACGCCGCCACCGTGACCCCGGCCAGCAGATCACCCTTGAGCCAGGCCCTCTCGTACCGGCGCAGCCGGGCCAGACCAGGCAGCAGGCCGCCGTTCATGCGAACGGTGTGGCGCCCGGGGCCCGCACCGCTGCCTGCCGCCTGGTGAGCAGGTTGCCCAGCCCGCCAGCGCCGGCCGGCAGCCCGGCCGAGCCCGGTACCGGCATCACCAGCCGGCTCGCGCTCACCCCGCGTCGCCGCAGCACTGCGTCCAACGCACCAGCCACCGCCGCCAGCACCACGCCGTCCACCGTAGCGCCGCCAGCACGCGCGACCCGACGGACCGCGACAGCCTCCGTGCCCCAGCTCCTAGACCGAGCGTTCGTGTGTCTCCCATGACCGGGCCCGGCCGGTGTCGTCCAGCGGGACCGAAGCGCGGACGGTGTCTTCGGGCGGAACCGGCGCGGCAGTTGCTGGGTCGTCTCCCTGGCTGGCATAGCGGGCCACGATGAAGCCCCAGGGGCGAGCAGCATGCGCCAGCCGCGCGGAGGACACGAGAATCGCGCGGTTCCCCAACGAGGATTATGCTTAGTGGTGTAGTGTGCCTAGACGAGAAGTAGTGCGCTGGGAGGTGTCTAGATGGGTGCAACTGTCGAGGACATCGACACGTCGACTCTAGCAGAGGCTCAGAGGATACTCGGAACTCACACAAGCCAAGACACCGTGAACGAGGCGCTACGTGAGGTAGTCCGGCGGCGACTGGTTGATGCTTTTGTTGATCTTATGGCTGAGCGGGATCCGGATGAGCTAGAGCGTCTGCGGGTGGAAGCGTGGCGATAAAGCCTCTATTTCTTGTCGACACCAGTGCCTACGCCCGAATGGGGTACGAGTCGGTACGCAATAGACTGGCGCCACTGCTCCATGCTGGCATAGTTGCGAGTTGTGCGGCTCTCGAAGCCGAAGCGTTGTACTCTGCTCGTTCGCCTGAGGAGTACGAGAAGCTTCGTGCACAACGTGCCGCTATCCTTACCTATCTAGATACGGAAGAGCGAGACTGGCGGCAGGCGCTTGAGGTTCAAGGAGAACTCGCGGCGCGTTCCCAGTTGCGAGGTTGCGGTATACAGGATCTTCTAATTGCTGCCGTGGCCTTTCGCAACAATCTTACGTTGCTGCATTACGATTCAGACTACGAGAGAATACAACAGGTAACCGGGCAGAGCATGGAATGGGTGGTGGATCGGGGCTCGGTGAAATGAGGGCGGGTCCGTAG
>JBKOWA010000514.1:0-1609 GCA_046724155.1 Actinomycetota bacterium | reverse complement strand
GGCGTATGCCGGCCGGCAGGCCGCCGCCGAGACGGTGGCGGTGGCCCTTGCCGGCTGCGGCCGGCCGGGCGGCGGCTACCGGCTGGCCAACGTCTTCCGGTATCTGGTCGGCCGCCGCTGACTCTGTCCTGCCGGGACGCTGGCGGCGCCGACCCCGCGCGGGGTGGGCCGGTGCCGCCAGGGTCGCCCCGCGTGCCGGATGGAGTTGCCGGCGCCGGCGGGACGGCCGTGCACGCCGGACTGGATCAGGCACACTTGCCGGGTGAGCTTCCTGTTCAGCGCCCGCCCACCCCGCCGGGACAAGGAGCTGGCCGACGCCAACGAACGCACCCGGCGGGCGCTCGCACGCGACATCAACGACGAGCACTCGCTGGTGTTCGACCCGCTGCCGCGGCGCCGCCGCAGCGGGATGTGGATGGTCTGGGCGGTGATCGCGTTCCTGGTGGCCGGTGCGCTCGGCGTGCTGCCCAGGGTGGGCGGGGTGCCGATCGAGGTCAGCTGCACCACACCGGGGATCGCGCTGTCGGCGTACTCGGTACCCACCGGCAGCATGGTGCAGTGGAAGGTCACCGGCCCGGACGGCCCGCAGTACGTGCTCGCGATGGACGCCGCGGGGGTGACCGGGATCCCGGGCGGGACCGTCCGTTCGGAAACGGGCACCGTGCTGACCCCGCGCCCCTTCCGGATGGCGTCCTGCGAGGGCGGCGGGCCGGCCTTCGGGGCGCCGAGCACCGCCGGGCAGCACCTCGTCCGGCTGTTCCGGTCCGACGGCACCGGGTACGTGCAGGTCGCCCAGGTCGCGCTGGCGGTGCGCTAGCCCGCCGGCTCCGCACCGGGCCCGGTGGTGGTCCCGCGGGTAGCGGGCCCCGGGGTGGGCCCTGAAGTGGACCCCGGGGTGGGCCCTGGGGTGGGCACAGCGGTCGGCGGCGTGCCGGGTGCGGCGGCCGGTCCGGTGCCGGATCCGGCGGTGGGCCAGCGCCGGAAGCCCTGCCAGGCGCGCGACGGCGTGGGGCCGCGTTGCCCCTGGTAGCGCGAGCCGTAGACCACCGAGCCGTAGGGGTGTTCCGCCGGGCTGGCCAGCCGGAACAGGCACAGCTGCCCGATCTTCATGCCGGGCCACAGCGTGATCGGCAGGTTGGCGACATTGGACAGCTCCAGGGTGATGTGCCCGGTGAACCCGGGGTCGATCCAGCCCGCCGTCGAGTGCGTGAGCAGCCCGAGCCGGCCCAGGCTCGACTTGCCCTCCAGCCGGCCGGCAAGATCATCCGGCAGGGTGACCACCTCGAGCGTCGACCCGAGCACGAACTCCCCGGGGTGCAGCACGAACGGGTCGTCCCCCTCCGGCTCGACCAGCGCGGTCAGCTCGTCCTGCTGCACAGCCGGGTCGATGTGGGTGTACCTGGAGTTGTTGAACACCCGGAAGTACCGGTCCAGCCGCACGTCGATGCTCGACGGCTGGGTCAGCTCCTCGTCGTGCGGCTCCAGCACGAGCCGCCCCTCGGCGATCTCCTTCTTGATCTCCCGGTCAGACAGCAGCATGCCCCGGACCCTAGCAACGCCGGTGCGATACAGTGTGGACCGCACCTGTCTCTTATACACATCTGACGCT
>JBKOWA010000229.1:0-5080 GCA_046724155.1 Actinomycetota bacterium | reverse complement strand
GGGCTGGGTTGGGGGCTCCGGCATGGGGCCGGCTTCAGGCATCCGTTACGGCAGGTGGGCAGCCACGGCGGTGCCCAGCTTGGTGAGCACGTCCTTCGCGTTGTCACCGGTGGCCACGTCCTTGGTGATGCTGATCGCGGTCGTCGTGGTGCCCTTGGCGAAGATCAGCAGCGCGTTGTCCCCGGCCACCAGCACGGTGCCCTGCACGTCGCCCAGGGGCACGTCGGTCGGGGTGGCGCCGTTGTTGCGCTGCTGGTTCACCGTGAACCGGATGCGGGAAGTCGCCGAGTCGGCATCGGCGTAGCCGGACACGCCGACCTAGACCGGGACCACGGTGTGGTTGGCGGCCTTGTGCACGCCGTACCGGCAGGTGATCCGGCCGGTACGGTGGATCTTCGGCTCGGCCTGCCCCTTGATGTAGACCGACTGGCCGGGCAGCGCGTGCCCCACCGCGTTGTCCATCTCGTCCAGGGTCAGCACGTCGGCGCAGGTCTCCGGCAGCGGCGCGGCGGCGCCGGACGGGGTGGGGCTGCCGCTCGGGGTGCTGGACGGGGCGGCGCTTGGCGAGGGGGATGGCCCGCCCTGCACCTCGTTCTTCGACTTCTGCCCGCAACCCGCCACCAGCAGCACCGCGACCGCCAGCGTCACCAGCGACACTCCGCGCACCATGCCCGACACCGTAGCCGGAACGCCGCTGGCCGCCACATCCGCCATGCCGCAGACGACAGCGGGCCCCGGATGCCGAAGCACCCGGGGCCCGCCCCGCGTCTGCGCTAGCTGCGGCCGCCGCCGGCCAGCTTCTCCCGCAGCGCCGCCAGCGCCTCGTCAGAGGCCAGCGTGCCCCCGGCGTCGTTGGCTGCGGTGGAGGAGTACGACCCGCCACCCGAGGTGTCCACGCCCGCCGCCTCGGCGTCGGCCTTGCGGGCCTCCTCGATCTGCTTGCGGTGCGCGTCGTAGCGGGACTGGGCCTCGGCGTACTGCCGCTCCCACTCCTCACGCTGCTTGTCGTACCCGGGCAGCCAGTCGCCGGTCTCGGGGTCGAAGCCCTCCGGGTAGATGTAGTTGCCCTGGTCGTCGTACTGCGCTTCCATGCCGTACGCCGAGGGGTCGAACTCCTCCGCGGCGCCCTCGTTCGCCTGCTTCAGCGACAGGCTGATCCGGCGCCGCTCCAGGTCGATGTCGATGACCTTGACCATCACGTCGTCGCCGACCTGGACCACCTGCTCGGGGATCTCCACGTGCCGCTCGGCCAGCTCGGAGATGTGCACCAGGCCCTCGATGCCCTCGTCCACCCGGACGAACGAGCCGAACGGCACCAGCTTGGTGACCTTGCCGGGCACGATCTGGCCGATCTGGTGGGTCCGGGCGAACTGCCGCCAGGGGTCCTCCTGGGTGGCCTTCAGCGACAGCGAGACCCGCTCCCGGTCCAGGTCCACGTCCAGCACCTCGACGGTGACCTCCTGGCCGACCTCGACGACCTCGCTCGGGTGGTCGATGTGCTTCCAGGACAGCTCCGACACGTGCACCAGGCCGTCCACCCCGCCGAGGTCCACGAACGCCCCGAAGTTCACGATGCTGGAGACCACGCCGTTGCGGACCTGGCCCTTCTGCAGCTTGTTCAGGAACTCGGTGCGAACCTCGGACTGGGTCTGCTCCAGCCAGGCCCGGCGGGACAGCACCACGTTGTTCCGGTTCTTGTCCAGCTCGATGATCTTGGCTTCGAGCTCGCGGCCCACGTACGGCTGGAGGTCGCGGACCCGCCGCATCTCGACCAGGGACGCGGGCAGGAAGCCGCGCAGCCCGATGTCCAGGATCAGGCCGCCCTTGACGACCTCGATCACCGTGCCGGTGACCACGCCGTCCTCTTCTTTGATCTTCTCGATCGTGCCCCAGGCGCGCTCGTACTGGGCGCGCTTCTTGGACAGGATCAGCCGGCCCTCTTTGTCCTCTTTTTGGAGGACAAGGGCCTCGATGTCGTCACCGACCTTGACGACCTCGTTCGGGTCGACGTCGTGCTTGATCGACAGCTCCCGGGACGGTATCACGCCCTCGGTCTTGTAGCCGATGTCCAGCAGGACCTCGTCCCGATCGACCTTGACGACGGTGCCCTCGACGATGTCACCGTCGTTGAAGTACTTGATGGTTTCGTCGACGGCGGCGAGGAAGTCCTCGGAGGAGCCGATGTCGTTGACAGCGACCTGCTTGGTGGTCGAAGCGGCAGTGGGACGGGACTCGGTGGTGGACGTCATGTGAGCGAGTGCTCCGGAAAGGGTCGGTTCGAGCAGGAGGTACGCTGCGGGCCCTGTTTCATCCGGACGACTTGGACATCCACACTTGACGTGAGTGCCGTCTGACGTGCGTGACGATCGCGGCCTGCTCCCTGTTGAGGCAGCGCAGACCCACGGCGCACAAGCGAGGATACGAACTTCACACAACCAGGGTCAATCCAAGGGGCGTGTCGTGATCGAAACACCACCCGGTGGTGGACCCCAGGTGTGCGCCGTCACCCGCCGCGAGACCGGCCCGGCGGAGACCCGGCGGGCGAACCGGCGCTGGTGGGACGGCGACGCGGAAGCCTACCTGGCCACGCACGGTGACTTCCTGGGTGACGCCGACTTCTGCTGGTGCCCGGAGGGGCTGCGCGAGGCCGAGGTCCGGCTGCTCGGCGAGGTGGCCGGCCGCCGGGTGCTCGAGGTGGGCTGCGGCGCGGCGCAGTGCGCGCGGTGGCTGACCCTTGCCGGGGCGTACCCGGTCGGGCTGGACCTGTCCGCCGGGATGCTGGCCGCCGGCGCCCGGCTGTCAGCCGCCGCCGGGGTGCCGGTGCCGCTGGTGCAGGGCGACGCCGAGCGGCTGCCGTTCGGCGACGCCAGCTTCGACCTCGCCTGCTCGGCGCACGGGGCGGTGCCGTTCTGTGCCGACTCCGCCGCGGTGATGCGGGAGGTGGCCCGGGTGCTGCGGCCGGGCGGGCGCTGGGTGTTCGCCACCCCGCACCCGGTCCGCTGGATGTTCGCCGACGACCCGGGGCCGGAGGGGCTGCTGGCCCGGATGCCCTACTTCGACCGGCGCCCGTACGTGGAGCAGGACGAGGCCGGGGAGGCCAGCTACGTCGAGCACCACCGGACGCTCGGCGACCGGGTGCGGGAGATCGTCGCGGCCGGGCTCACGCTGGTGGACCTGGTGGAGCCCGAGTGGCCGCCCGGGCACCAGCGGGTGTGGGGCCAGTGGAGCCCGCTGCGGGGACGCATCCTGCCCGGCACCGCCATCTACGTCTGCGCCAAGCCCTAGTGCCCCGCGTCATCCCAGGTGCGACCCAGACCCACCGACACGTCGAGCGGCGCGGCAAGGTCGAAAGCGCCGGCCATCTCCCGCCGGACCAGGTCCTCCAGTGCCTCCCGCTCCCCCGGTGCAACCTCCAGCACCAGCTCGTCGTGCACCTGCAGGAGCAGCCGGGAGACCAGCCCGGCGGCCCGCACCGCGGAGTCCACCCGCAGCATGGCGATCTTGATGATGTCGGCGGCGGAGCCCTGGATCGGCGCGTTCAGGGCCATCCGCTCGGCCATCTCGCGGCGCTGCCGGTTGTCGCTGGTCAGGTCGGGCAGGTACCGCCGGCGGCCCATCATCGTCTCGGTGTAGCCGTCCCGCCGGGCCCGCTCCACCACGCCGTGCAGGTAGTCGCGCACGTGCCCGAACTGGGTGAAGTACTCCGCGATCAGCTCGCGCGCCTCGTCCGGGGTGATCCGCAGCTGCTGGGCCAGCCCGAACGCGGACAGCCCGTAGGCCAGTCCGAAGTTCATCGCCTTGACCCGGCGCCGCAGCTCTGGGTCGACCGCGTCCTGCGGCAGCCCGAACACCCGGGCCGCGGTGGCCGCGTGGAAGTCGGCGCCGGACCGGAACGCCCCGATGAGGCCGGCGTCCTCGGACAGGTGCGCCATGATCCGCATCTCGATCTGGCTGTAGTCGGCCGTCATCAGCGTCTCGAAGCCGGCCCCGACGACGAACGCCTTGCGGATCCGCCGGCCCTGCTCGGTGCGGATCGGGATGTTCTGCAGGTTGGGGTCGGTGGACGACAGCCGGCCGGTGGCCGCGATCGTCTGGTTGAACGTGGTGTGGATACGCCCGGACTCGTCCACCATCGGGATCAGGCCGTCGACCACGGTCTTCAGCCGGGACCAGTCCCGGTGCCGCATCAGGTGCTCCAGGAACGGGTGCCCGGTCTGCTCCAGCAGGGTCTGCAGCGAGTCGGCGTCGGTGGTGTAGCCGGTCTTGATCCGTTTCGTCTTCGGCAGCGCCAGCTCCTCGAACAGCACCACCTGCAGCTGCTTCGGGGAGCCGAGGTTGATCTCCTTGCCGATCACCGCGTAGGCGTCCTGCGCGGCCTGCTTGACCACCCCGCCGTACTCCGCGGTCAGCTCGGTCAGCTCGTCCAGGTCGGCGGCGATGCCGGCGGCCTCCATCCGGGCCAGCACCTCGACCAGCGGCAGCTCCACCTCGGCCAGCAGGGTGGTGCCGCCGCGCCGCTCCAGGTCGTCGTCCAGCGCCCGGGCCAGGTCGAGGACCGCCCTGGCCCGGACCACCTCGGTGGTGGCGATCGCCTGGTCGGCCTCCTCCTCCCCGCCGTCCAGGGTGAGCTGGCCGTCGTCGGTGTCCGCGCGCAGCTCCCGGCGCAGGTAGCGCAGCGCCAGGTCGGCCAGGTCGAACGAGCGCTGGCCGGGCAGCGCCAGGTAGGCCGCCAGGCAGGTGTCGCTGGTCACCCCGGCGAGATCCCAGCCGCGGTCGCGCAGCGCCAGCAGCGGCCCCTTGAGGTCGTGCACCGCCTTGGGCTGCCGTGGGTCGGCCAGCCACTCCCGCAGCGCCTGCTCGTCCTCCTCGGCCAGCCCGACCGCGTCCAGGTAGGCGCCGGGCCCGCTGCCGTCCGCCCCCCCACCGCCCTCAGCAGCTCCCTCCGGCGCGGCGGCGGCCAGCGCCAGGCCGGTCACCTCGCCGTGCCCGCGCCCCCAGGTGCCGCGCACCGACAGCCCGACCCGGCGGCCGTCGCGGGCGTGCTCGGCCAGCCAGCCGGCCACCTCGTGCGGGCCCAGCC
>JBKOWA010000529.1:0-3460 GCA_046724155.1 Actinomycetota bacterium | reverse complement strand
CTGTACGGTCAGCGAGGTGCCGTCCGGGTAGGAGGTCGGACCGTTCGGGGTGAGCCGGAAGACGACCTCATGGACCGGCAGGTCCGGCACGAGCCGCACCCGTTCGGTGCCGGTCACGGTGCCGAGGTCGGCCGACACGTCGAAGGTCAGCGTGATCCGCGGCCGGTTCGGGTCCGGGTCGGCGTACCGGGTCGGGCAGCCGGTGACCGGTACCGTCCCCGTCCCCGTCCCGGTCGGCGTCGCCGACGCCGACCTGGAGGGCGGCGTCGAGCCGGTCGGGGTCGGCGGCCGGAAGGCGGCCGACCCGGAGCAGGAGCCGACCAGCGCGGTGACGAACAGCACCGCCGCCACCCGTTGGATACGCCGCATACCGGTCACCGTATCGGGTGCCGGCCCACCGGACCGTCGTCCCCGGTCCGGCTGAGATCGGCTCGTGACTGCCCTGCTGCCGGGCGGCAACCCCGGTGGCCTAGAGCTGGACGGTTGCGCGGGCCCTGGCGAGCACCTTGTCCCCGCCGCTGCGCGCCTCGAGCTCGACCTCGACCCGGTTGCCCGCCAGCTTGCCGACCACCGTGCCGCCGACCACCAGCTCGGCGCCGCCGTCCGCCGGCACCACCACCGGCCTGGAGAAGCGCACGCCGTAGTCGACCACGGCGCCGGGGTCGCCGACCCAGTCGGTGACCACCCGGGCGGCCACGGCCATGGTGAACATGCCGTGCGCGATCACGTCCGGCAGCCCGACCGAGGTGGCGAACCGCTCGTTCCAGTGGATCGGGTTGAAGTCGCCGGACGCCCCGGCGTACCTGACCAGATCGACCCGCTGCACCGGAAAGCGCTGCTCGGGCAGCGCGCTGCCGACCTCGAGCCGGTCGTAGTCGACGCTCACGGGGTCCTCACCTGTGCCCTCACTTGCCCTCGCCGCGCACCACGGTCGTCTGGTACGCGGTCACCACCGGCTCGCCGTCCACCGTCGATATCTCGATCCTGGTGTAGAGCAGGTCGTTGCCGGCCGCCTGCCGGATGTTGTCCACGGTCAGCACCGCGGTCAGCCGGTCACCGGCCCGCACCGGCCGGGTGTAGGCGAACCGCTGCTCGCCGTGCACGACCCGGCTGTAGTCCACCCCGAGCGCCGGGTCGCCGATGAGCTGCCGGGAGGCCAGGAAGGACACGATGACCGGGAAGGTCGGCGGCGCGATCACGTCGGGGTGGCCGAGCGCCTTGGCCGCCTCCGGGTCGTGGTAGGCCGGGTTGTGGTCGCCGATGGCCAGGGCGAACTCCCGGATCTTCTCCCGTCCCACCTCGTAGGGCTCGATCGGCGGGTAGGTACGGCCGATGAAGGATGTGTCCAACGCCACGCCGGCCGTCCCGTCAGCGGGTCTCGCGGTGCGCGGTGTGCCGCCGGCAGTTCGGGCAGAACTTCTTCAGCTCCATCCGGTCCGGGTCGTTACGCCGGTTCTTCCGGGTGATGTAGTTGCGGTGCTTGCACTCCTGGCAGGCCATGGTGATCTTGGGACGGATGTCGGTGGCAGCCACGGTGGGGCGCCCTTCTGCGGTCAGGGCCGGGTGCGGCCGGCGGGCATGGCAAAGTGCCCGGGCAGGCCGGGCACCTCGTAGCGGAGGCCGGACTCGAACCGGCGACACAGCGATTATGAGCCGCTTGCTCTACCGCCTGAGCTACTCCGCCGTCACCGGCCGGGTCGGCCAGCGCAGAGCCCTCTTAGGGAATCGAACCCTAGACCTTCTCCTTACCATGGAGACGCTCTGCCGACTGAGCTAAGAGGGCGCGCTCGTAGCGCCTCGTCAGGGTACACAAGACACCCTCGGCGGCAAAAACCGGTAGCCCGCGCCCGCGCCCGTACCACCACCGCCCTGCGCGACCGCAGACCCGCACGCACGGCCCCGCACGCACGGCCCCGCACGGCACTGCACGCACGCACGGCCCCGCACGGCCAGGCTTCAGCCGGTCAGCTGCGGGCGCCGGCCCTGCACCCCGGGAAGAAGCGGGCCGAGTGAGGTGCGGGCCTTCACCCAGGCGTCCAGCCGCTCGACCGGCAGCGCGCGGCTGACCAGGTAGCCCTGGATGGCGTCGCAGCCCATACCGGCCAGCAGGTCGCGGGCCAGCTCGTCCTCGACCCCTTCGGCCACCACGCTGAGGGTCAGGCTCCGGCCCAGCTCCACGATGGCCCGCACGATCGCCATGTCGCCCAGGTCGGTGCCCATGCCGAGCACGAACACCTTGTCGATCTTGACCTCGTCCACCGGGAGCCGGCGCAGGTACGCCAGCGAGGAGTACCCGGTGCCGAAGTCGTCGATGGACAGCCCCACGCCGCGCTCGTGCAGCCGGTGCAGCACCGGGAGCGACCGCTCCGGGTCACTCATCACGCTGGACTCGGTGATCTCGAAGGTGAGCAGCTCCGGCGGCACGCGGTACTCGGCCAGCAGCCCGAACACGCCGTCCGGGAAGCTGGTGTCCAGCAGGTTGCGCACCGACAGGTTGACCGAGACCCCGATCCGCAGGTCCCGGTCCAGCCAGGTCCGGCACTGGATGACCGCGGTCTTCAGCACGTGCCAGGTGAGCGGCCCGATCAGCCCGGTGCGCTCGGCCAGCGGCACGAACTCGTCCGGCATCACCGACCCGTACTCCGGGTGCTGCCACCGCACCAGCGCCTCGACGCCGATCAGGTCCCGGTCGGCCAGCGCCAGCTTCGGCTGGTAGTGCACCTGCACCTGCCCGGCGTTGATCGCCTCCCGGAGCTGGGTGACCAGCTGCAGCCGGTGCACCGTCGCCTGCTCCATGCTCGGCAGGTAGCTGCTCACCGGCCGGCCGGTGGCCTTCGCGTGCGACAGCGCCACGTCGGCCCGCTGCAGCAACGCACCGCCGGTGTGCGCGTTCTCCGGCGCCACCGACACCCCGATCGACATCCCCACCTCGATGGTCAGCCCGGCCAGCGAGTACGGCTGGCTCAACGCCTCGCGCAGCCGCTGCGCCCTCGCCAGCGCCTCGGTGAGGTCGCCCGCCAAACACAGCATGGCGAACTCGTCGGCACCCATCCGGGCCGCCAGCCCGTCCTCACCGATCTGCTCCCGCAGCCGCTGGCCCACCATCCGCAGCAGCTCGTCGCCGTAGTCATGGCCGAGCGCGTCGTTGACGTCCTTGAACGCGTCCAAGTCCAGCAGCACCACCGCCGCGACCCCGGCGCCCCGCTTCGCCTCCTTGATCGCCTCGTCCACGGCCAGCACGAACCGCTCCCGGTTGGGCAGCCCGGTCAGCCGGTCGTGGTACACCTCGTGCCGCAGCTGGTCGACCAGCTGCTGGTTCTCGATCGCCGACGCCAGGTGCACCACGATGTTCTCCAGCGGACGCAGGTCGTCGTCATTGAACGACGAGATGCTCAGCCGGTCGCGGAGTTCGACGTACCCGCTCCCGGTCGTGCCCAGCCGGAACGAGGCGACGATCACC
>JBKOWA010000218.1:0-3256 GCA_046724155.1 Actinomycetota bacterium | reverse complement strand
GGTCCGGGTGGTGCTGGCCGGGCCGGGCCGGCCGGCGGCACCGGAGGTGCGGGCCCGGCAGGAGGTCGAGGAGCAGACCCAGGTCGGCGAGGTGCTGGTGCGTGGCCTGATCCGGTCCCAGCTCGGACTGGCGCTGCGGCTGGCGCTGGTGGTTGCCGGGTTCCTGGGGTCGCTGCCGCTGCTGTTCGCGCTGGCTCCGGGGCTCGCCGAGATCCGGCTGCTCGGGCTGCGGCTGCCCTGGCTGCTGCTGGGCATACTGGCCTACCCGTTCGTGGTCGCGGTGGCCTGGGTGCACGTCCGGCTGGCCGAGCGCAACGAGCAGGACTTCACCGAGCTGATGGAACGGTCCTGAGGTGACCAGCGGCTCGCCGTTCACGCTGCCGGCCATCGTCGGGGTGACCCTGGCCACCCTCGGTCTCGGCGCGTACGGCTACCGGCTGTCCCGCACCACCGGCGACTTCTTCGTCGCCTCCCGGATGGTCAGCCCCCGGTGGAACGCTTCGGCGATCAGCGGCGAGTACCTGTCCGCGGCCTCGTTCCTCGGCGTCGCCGGGCTGGTCATGAAGTACGGCGCGGACGTGCTGTGGTACCCGGTGGGGTTCACCACCGGCTACCTGGCGCTGCTGCTGTTCGTGGCCGCGCCGCTGCGCCGCTCCGGGGCGTACACCCTGCCGGACTTCGCCGAGCTGCGGCTGAGCTCACGCCGGCTGCGCAAGCTCGCCACCGGCTTCGTGGTCATCATCGGCTGGCTGTACCTCGTGCCGCAGCTGCAGGGCGCCGGGCTCACCCTGGCCACGGTGACCGGAGCACCGGGCTGGCTCGGCGCGGTGGTGGTCGGCGTGGTGGTCACCGCGAACGTGGCCAGCGGCGGCATGCGGGCGATCACGTTCGTGCAGGCGTTCCAGTACTGGTTGAAGCTCACCGCGATCTGCCTGCCGGCGTTCGTGATCCTGCTGCACTGGCAGGCCGCCGGGCACCCGGCGGTCCCCGCGTTGCCGTCCGGGCACAGCCCGCTGGGCGGCGTCGGGTCCGGTGCCTCGCACCCGCTGTTCGCCACGTACTCGCTGATCCTGGCCACGTTCCTGGGCACCATGGGGTTGCCCCACGTCCTGGTGCGCTTCTACACCAACCCGGACGGCCGGCAGGCTCGGCAGACCACCCTGGTGGTGCTCTGCCTGCTCAGTGTCTTCTACCTGTTCCCGACCGTGTACGGGGCGCTCGGCCGGCTGTACGTCCCGCAGCTGCTGGCCGCCGGGCAGACCGACGCGGTGGTCCTCGTGCTGCCCGGTGCTGCGGTACCCGGGCTGCTCGGGCAGCTGCTTGCCGGGCTGGTCGCCGCCGGGGCGTTCGCGGCGTTCCTGTCCACCTCCAGCGGGCTGCTGGTGTCGGTGTCCGGGGTGCTGTCCACCGACGTGTTCGGCCGCGGCTCGGTCCGCGACTTCCGCCGGGCGGCCATGGTGGCCGGGGTGGTGCCGCTGGTACTCGCGCTGCGGGTGCACGACCTCGACGTGTCCCAGGTCGTCGGGCTGGCGTTCGCGGTGGCCGCCTCCAGCTTCTGCCCGCTGCTGGTGCTGGGCATCTGGTGGCGCGGCCTGACTGCCTGGGGTGCCGCTGCCGGGCTGCTCGTCGGCGGCGGGCTCTCCGGCGCGGCCGTCCTGGTCACGGTGTTCCTCACCCCGAAGTTGACCGGCTGGCCGGGCGCCCTGCTGGCCCAGCCCGCGGCGTGGACCGTCCCGATCTCGTTCGTCACGATGGCGGTGGTGTCCCGGCTGACCAGCCAGCGCAGGCCCGCCGACGTCAACCAGATCATGCTGCGGCTGCACGCGCCCGAGCGCGCCGGCCTGCGGCCGGCCCCGGCCCCGACCGGCTGAACGGCTGCGTGGGCCGAACGGCTGCGTGGGCCGAACGGCTGCGTGGGCCGAACGGCTGCGTGGGCCGAACGGCTGCGTGGGCTGAACGGCGGGCCCGGCTGGCCCGACGGAAGGCGATCAACCAGCCTGCGGCGGTCACCGGTCGAGGCGGGGTCACTGGGCGCAGCACGACCGCCGCTCGGCGCACGTGGTCGCCGGGCGGCGGCTGCCGGCTGGCCCGCTCGCCGCCCGGATCATACGGTCGCGGTCACCTTCGACCGCTCGAGAGGTGAATGTCCATGGCACAAGTGTCTGCAGGACCCCCGACCGAGGAGGCTCTGTCCATCAACACCGTCCACGCGCGGCCGGAGTTCGTCGAGCTGCGCCGGCGGCTGCGCACGTTCGTCTTCCCGATGACGGTGGTCTTCCTGACCTGGTACTTCCTGTACGTGCTGTGCTCGGCCTTCGCCCGCGACTTCATGGCGCACAAGCTGGTCGGCAACATCAACGTCGGGCTGGTCTTCGGGTTGCTGCAGTTCGTCACCACCTTCGGCATCGCGTACCTGTACTCGCGGTACGCCAACCGCCGGCTCGACCCGCTGGCCGACAAGCTGCGCCACGAGATCGAGGGAGGTAGCCGGTGAGCCACCACCTCTACCTCGCCGCCGGCGCCGGCACGCACCGCGCCGTCTCGATCACGCTGTTCCTGGCGTTCGTCGCGGTCACGCTCTACATCACCCTGTGGGCCAGCCGGCACAACCAGACCGCGGCCGACTACTACGCCGGCGGGCGGTCGTTCTCGCCGGTGCAGAACGGGCTGGCGGTGGCCGGCGACTACATGTCCGCGGCCAGCTTCCTCGGCATCGCCGGGCTGATCGCACTGAACGGCTACGACGGCTTCCTGTACTCGATCGGCTTCCTGGTGGCCTGGCTGGTCGCCCTGCTGCTGGTCGCCGAGCTGCTGCGGAACTCCGGCCGGTTCACGATGGCTGACGTGCTGTCGTTCCGGATGCGGCAGCGCCCGGTGCGGACCGCGGCCGGGGTGTCCACCATCACCGTGTCGATCTTCTACCTGCTGGCCCAGATGGTCGGCGCCGGCGCGCTGGTCGGCCTGCTGCTGGACGTGAAGGGCGAGACCGCGAAGATCCTGACCATCGTCGCCGTGGGCGCGTTGATGATCTTCTACGTCACGGTCGGCGGGATGAAGGGCACCACCTGGGTGCAGATCGTCAAGGCCGTCATGCTGATGAGCGGTGCGCTGGTGATGACGATCTGGGTGCTGGCCAAGTTCAACTTCAACATCTCCCACCTGCTGGGTGCCGCGGCCGACCGCAGCGGCAAGGGGGACGCGTTCCTCTCGCCGGGCCTGAAGTACGGCAGCACCGACCTGCTGTCCAAGCTGGACC
>JBKOWA010000220.1:0-7727 GCA_046724155.1 Actinomycetota bacterium | reverse complement strand
CCCGGTAGGCTCTCCAAAGCCCTTACCTGACCTGTTCGAGGCTTCGAGGCGCCTGAAGATGCTGAACCGTTGACGTCCGGAGGGAACGCGATGGCACGGAAGGCCCCGAAAGAGCAACCCGCGTTTACGCTCGGTTGGTCGAACGCGTGCCTGATGTTCGAGCACCTCACCAGCGAGGGTGAGCTACCGGTGCTGCCCCCGATGGCGATCCGGCTACGCTCGGGCGAAATGGCGCATGCGCACGGCGTCCTGGAGTACGCCCGCTTCTACGGCGTGGACGTCACCTACCAGCGGACCAGTACCTTCGTCATGGGGTCTCCACTGTTGGTGGCAGCCGGCCTGATCGGCTCAGCTGTCGGTAACGCGTACGCGCGCGACAAGGCGGCCAACATGGCGCGGGCACAGTGGCGCCCGCAGGGGCCGGTACGCACGGTCCTTACCAACCAGCGGATCATGTGCGACGTTGCCGGGGAGTGGCTGCACTTCTGGCACGAAGGCATTGTGGAGTTCTTCGCCGAACCGCGCCAGTGGATGGTCATCACCCGGTACGAGGTCGGCGAGCCGCTGATGCTTCGTGGCCCGGTCGCGCTTTCGTACATGGTCGCGCTGACCTACATCGTCTACGGTCGCCAGGGCTTGGCCTCGCCATGGCTGGAGGCGATCGCCCAGGCCGTTGCGGCGCGCCAGCGCACACAGCTGGAGCCATGATCACCGATGCCGCCGTAGCCTCGTAGCGGCGTCCACCGATGCCGCACCGCCACAGTCCGGCCGGCCGTGCCTGTCGAGCCGAGCGACTTCTGGTAAGTCGCCCTGCGTCATGCCGGCCTGCCCTACAGCCCGATGAGCTGGCCCAGCTGGCGCATCTGGTAGTCGAAGTACTCCTCCCGCGCCTCGATCACGTTGTTGAGCTGGCCGAACAGCTCGAAGCTGACCGCGCCGAACAGGTGTATCCAGCCGATGCTGCCCCGGGCGAGCACCGCCTCGGGCAGGCCGGGGAACACCTCGTCCCGGGTTGCGGCCAGGTCGGCGCGTACCGGGTGCGGCAGCTCGGCCGGGTCCGGGGTGGTCAGGGCGCCGCTGGCGACGCCGTCGGTCAGGATGCCGATGAGCGCCGCCGGGGTCCGCTGCGCCGCGGCGATGGTGTCCTGCGGCGCCGCGTACCCGGGCACGGGGCTGCCGAAGATCAGCGCGTACTGGGCCGGGTTGGCCAGCGCCCACCGGCGCACCGCGTGGCAGCAGGCCAGCCACCGGCCGCGCAGGTCGCCGCGGTCGGTCACGCCGGCGTCGCCGGCCTCCACCGCGTCGCCGAGCGCGTTGTACGCGTCGATGATCAGCGCGGTGAGCAGGTCGTCCCGGCTGGCGAAGTAGCGGTAGAGCGCCGAGGACACCATCCCCATGTCGCGGGCGACGGCGCGCAGCGACAGGTTGGCTCCGTCGGTGGCGAGGTGCCGCCGGGCCGTCGCCTTGATCTCGTCGATCATCTGTGCCCGGACCCGGGCCCGGACCGAGGCGGCTCGCATGACGAGATTGTCGCACACTTCCGAGAGCGCTGCTCTTGACAGGTGGCCCGGCGTGAGTGACCCTTGTGCTTGTTAGAGAGCAGTGCTCTCGGGACGAGAGGAGAGGGCAATGTCCCTGCACGTGATCGTCGGTGCCGGAGCGGTCGGCTCCGCCGCTGCCCGGCTGCTGGCCGAGCGCGGCGAGCAGGTCCGGATCGTCTCCCGCCGGGGCGGCGGGCCCGACCACCCGGCCATCGAGCGGGTGGCCGCCGACGCGACCGACGCCGACCGGCTCACCACGCTCGCCGAGGGCGCCGCCGCCCTCTACAACTGCGCGAACCCGGCGTACCACCGCTGGCTGACCGACTGGCCGCCGCTGGCCTCCGCCCTGCTCACCGCCGCCGAGCGCACCCGCGGGCTGCTGGTCACCATGGGCAACCTCTACGGATACGGGCCGGTGACCGGCCCGATCACCGAGGCGACGCCGCTGGCCGCGACGCACCCGAAGCTGCGGCTGCGGGCGGACATGTGGCGCGCCGCCCTGGCCGCCCACCAGGCCGGCCGGATCCGGGCGACCGAGGTGCGGGCCAGCGACTACATCCAGGCGAACTCGATCTTCTCGTTCGCGATCGGCAAGCCCCTGCTCGCCGGCAGGCGGGCCTGGTCGTACGCGCCGCTGGACGTGCCGCACAGCTGGACGTCGATCAACGACGCCGCGGCGATGCTGGTCACCGCGGCCACCGACGAGCGTGCCTGGGGCCGGGCCTGGCACGTGCCGACCAACGACCCGCTGACCGTGCGCGAGCTGGCCACCCGGTTCACCGAGGCGACCGGCTCACCGGCGCCGAAGCTGACCGCGATCCCCTACCCGGTGCTCCAGGCCGTCGGCCTGTTCTCGCCGATGGTCCGCGAGCTGCGCACCACCCGGTACCAGTTCGACCGCCCGTTCATCCTCGACTCCAGCGCGGCCACCGACACCTTCGGCCGCAAGCCCGAGCCGCTCGACCAGGCCCTGCGCGAGACCGCCGACCTGCTCCGGGCCTGAACCGACCTGAGTACTACCGGGGCCAGCTCCGGCGACCTGCCGACGACGCTCCCCGAGGTGAACAGCTCGCTGGCTTCCGACCAGGCAACGTGCGTGCGTCGAGGTTTGATCCAGTCGGGTAGTACCAGCCCGGGCCCGGCCGGCTGCGTGCCGGACCGGCCGGACCCGTCCAGGCCCGCTGGTCGGCCCTGGCTTGGTCGTGGTGTGCCCGGCGAGCCGGCCGGCCCGAGCGGCAGCGCGGCACTCGGGCGTCAGGTACAGGGCGGCTGGTAGGGCAGGCCGGGGAGGTACTGGTGCCAGTCGGCCAGGGCGATCGGTTCCGGGGCCAGCGCGCAGATCCGCTTCACGACCCGGTCGAGGTCGGTGTCCCACAGCCGGATCGTGCGGTCGGCGCTGCCGGTGACCAGCGTGTGGCCGTCCGGGGCGAACGCCACCGCGGTCACCGGCTGGGTGTGGCCGGTCAGGGTGGCGACCTGCCGGGGGTGGCCGGGGTCGGTCACGGTCCACACCTGGGCCGCGCTGCCTGTGCTCCCCGTGGCGAGCAGGGTGCCGATGCCGTTGAAGGCAACCGACTCGGCCGCGCCTGGCTGGCCGGCGAGCGTGGCGAGCCGGCGTGGGTCGGCAGGATCCCTGAGAACCCAGATCCCGGCCGGCTGCCTGGGCTCGATGTTCGCCTGGAACAGGGGGCCGGGACGTCGGTGTACCGGGAGCATGGCGACGATGCCGCCGCGCGGGCTGGCGGCGACGGCCTCGCTGTCGCCGCTGGGTCCGGCGGTGATGGTCCTCTGTACCTGGCGCAGGCGTTTCCGATCGGAGAGATCCCAGATCTGGGCGTAGCCGGTGTTGCCGGCGACGAGAGTCCGGCCGTCGGGCATCCAGGCCACCGAGTGCCAGAATGCGTCCGCGGTGCCCAGCCTGATCGGGTGGCGGATGCGGGTCAGGTCCCACAACGTCCCGCCGACGGCGGCGGTACGGCCGTCGCGGCTGAACGCCACCGCACAGCCATGGCTGCTGTCGCTGTCGAGGGTCGCAAGCCGGACCGGATGCACGGGATCGGCCACGTCCCACACCTCGGCGCGCGAGGGGTCGGATGATGTGCTGTCCCCGGAAGGCAGCGTCATGGTGACAAGGGTGCGACCCGTCGGGCTGAACGCCAGTGACGCGTCCGCCATGGCAGGCACGCCGTTCGAGGCGGGGCCGGGGAGCGTGCCTACCAGGCGCAGCCGATGACTGTCGGCGATATCCCACAGCTGGACCGCCTGGTCGCTGCCGATCGTGGCCATGATGCGACCGTCGGCGCTGGCAGCGAGCGACCGCACGGCTGCGTCCGTGGCAGCCGACGGAGGGAGAGCAGTCAGGCGGACCGTGCCGTCGGTGCTGGCGGTGATCAGGTTCTGGCCGTCCGGGCTGAACGCCGCGTAGAGCAACGGGCCGGTGTGGCCGGTCAGGATGTACAGCAACTGGGGGTTGTCTGCGGCCGTGTAGTCCCATACCGCGGTGGTGTTGTCGGAGCCGGCGATGGCCAGCCGGTGGCGGTCGGCACTGAATGCGACCGACGTGACGGCGTCGATGTGCCCGCGGAGGTTGGCCATGAAGCCTGGCTGACGGGGGTTGCTGACGTCCCACAGCCGGGTGGTTTCGTCGTTGCCGCCGGTGGCGAGCAGGCGGCCGTCGAGGCTGAACGCGACCGACCGGACCGGGCCGCGGTGGCCGGTGAGGCGGGCCAGTGGCCGGCGGGGGTCGGAGACGTCCCACAGCCGCGCCGTGCCGTCGTTGCTGCCCGCGGCCAGCCGGCCGTCGGAGCTGAACGCGACGGACGTGAAACCGGCCGGGTCGCCGGTCAGGGTCGCCACCCGTGCCGTGCGGCACGGGTCAGATGTGTCCCCACGCAGATCGGTCAGGTCCCACAGCCCGATGGTGCCGTCGAGCCTCGCGGTGGCGAGGAGGCGGCCGTTCGGGTTGAACGCCACCGACCGGACCGCGCTGATGTGGCCGGTGCAGGCGGTGTCGAGCGTGGCCGGCCCGGCTGGGTGGCTCGGGTCGGTGAGGTCATACAGCCGGGTGGTGCCGTCCGTGCTGCCGATGGCGAGCACTCCGCCGTCCGGGTCGAACGCCATGGCGTCTGTGTCCTGGATGAACGGATGCGGGGCCTTGCTCCAACGGATGAGGGCGAGCTGGTGCGGCAGGTGTCCCTCGGCAAGGCTCAACAGCCGTGTTCCGTCCGCACTGGCGATGGCGAGAAGGGAGCCGTTCGCGCTGTACGCCGCGGCGGTTATGCCCGTGTCGACCGCTGCCAGTTGGCTGTCGTACGGCTCGGTGAAGGTGTTGAGAACTGCGTCGCGGGCCTGCTCGGATGAGCCCAGGCGGTAGGCGGCCAGGGTCAGCTGGGCGGCCAGCCCCGGGTTTGTGGTCCGCAGCCTGGTGGCCTCGGTGAGCAGCTCCTGCAGCACGGTGCTCCTGCGTTGCTGGGTCGCGGCGTCGTGGGCCCGAATTGCGGCGTAGCCGACCGCGGCCGGGAACAGGACCATCAGCGTGGCCAGGAGGGCGACCAGCTGGCGGGACCTGCGGGTGCGGCGGCGGGCTGCGAGCTGCTCGGCGCGTTCGGCCGCGAGGCTGGCGTCCAGGAACTCCCGCTCCCGGCAGGTGATCCTGGCACCGGACCGGTCGGCCCAGCGCCGGGCGCGGGCCAACGGGGTCCCGCGGTACAGGCCGCTGGGGTCCCGGTCGAGCGACATCCAGGCGGCGGTGGCCTGGGCGAGCTGGTGGCCGGTGCGCAGCCCGTCCCGGTCGTCGTCGATCCAGCCGGCCAGCCGCGGCCAGTGCCGGACGAGCGCCTCGTGCGCGATCTGCACGCTGTCCCGGTCCAGGGTGAGCAGCCGGTCGGCCACCAGCGTGTCGAGCACGGCCGCGGCGTCGGGGTCGCCGCCGTCCAGCTCCTCCCGGGGGACGCGGCGCTTCGCGGGCTGCGTGCCCTCCTCAATGGTGACCAGCCGCAGGAAGAGCTGCCGGGCCACGGTCCGCTGGCCGGCGGTGAAGCCGCCGTAGACGGTCTCGGCGGTCTGCGCGATGGCCTGCTGGATGCCGCCCGAGGCCTCGTACCCGGCCAGCGTCAGGGCGCAGCCGCGCCGCCGCTGCCAGGTTTCCACCAGGGCGTGGGAGACCAGCGGGAGCGCCGACGGCTGGCCGGTCGCGTCCGACACCAGGCGGGCCACCAGCGCGGTCTCCACGGACAGACCGGCGGCGGTGGCCGGCCGGATGATCGCCTCGGTCAGCTCGGCGGGGTTCATCGGGCCGACCAGGATCTGCCCGGCGTTGATCGCCTCGACCAGGCCGGAGTGCTCGCCGCAGTGCCCGTAGAAGTCCGCCCGGACCCCGATCACCACCCGGGTCCGGCTCAGCGGCGCTGTCGCCGCGACCAGCAACGCCTCGATGAACCGGGTCCGCTCCTTCGGGTCGGGGCAGTGCGTGAACGCCTCTTCGAACTGGTCGACGACCAGCAGCAGCTCCCGGCTGCTCGATTGCGCGACCAGCGCCTGCCGGAGGAGCAGGTGCAGGTTCTCCGGGTCGGCGGCGAGTTCCGCGCGCAGCCGCTGGGCGGACTCGCCGGCGAAGGCTGCGAGATGGATCGCGCACTCCGTGAGTGGCTGTGCACCCGGAGTGAATACCAGGGCCGGTGTCGCACCACGGCCACCGGGGAATTGGCCACGTGCCGCTGCGCGCCCCACCAAGCCGGCCCGTAACAGCGACGATTTACCCGATCCGGAGGCGCCGAACACCGCGAGGAAACGGCGCTGCTGGAGCCGGGTGACCAGATCGGCGATCAGGGCGTCCCGGCCGAAGAACCGGTCGGCGTCGGAAACCTGGAACGCCGCCAGGCCGGCGTACGGGCAGGGCGCGTCCGCCCCGGCGGTGTCCGCCTCCTCCCCGGCCGCGGCCAGCTCGCCGGCCACCGCGTGCCAGCGGGTCTCCCAGCCGGCGAGGTCGCCGGCACAGGCCCGGACGTAGGCCAGCGTCACCGCCAGCGACGGGAAACACTCGCCCCCGGCGGCATCTGACAATGTTGTCACCGAGTAATGCGCGGCCCGGCTCAGCTGGCGGTAACTCGGCCGGCCGGCGCGTTCCCGGAGCTGCCGCAGCTCTCCGGCGAATCGCTGAACCGGTCCGGCGGAAATGTCCAACTGACGCTCCGGCCTGCCCATGTCCCCTCCCGGCCGTCACCGCCGGCCGCGGATGCCGTGCCGGCACCACGACGGGTGACCATCTCACGATGCGGCATCGGCGAACCGTTGTCAGCTCGTTGTTTGTCCGGGATCGAAAACATCGAGCCGGACAACCACGCTGTCCGGTACACCGTCTAGCAAGGGCGTGGAGTGCGGCGCAACCGCCGCGCCGGCAGCCGGGTCAATATCAATGTCGGGGCGCGGTGATCCGGGGGAGAGTGCTTGCTCGTGGCATATGTGGGCAGTGCCGGGTGGTTTGGCCGGGAAACGCCGAACCTGGCGCCGGTTGCACTGGTGGAAAGCGGCATCGCCGCGGCGGCCTGCGGAGACTGGTCCGTCCGGCTCGAGGGCAGGTGGTGCTTCGCCCGCCCGGTCGGGGCGGCCGTGCCCGGCCAGGGCTGGAAGCTGCACCTGTCCGGGACGCCCGACTCGGTGCTGGATCTGCTCGCGGCGGCCCTGCCGGTGCTGCTGCCGGAGCGGTGCGCGTTCAAGGTCGCCGCCGGGCTCGACGACGCCCGCTGGCTGAGTTCCGCCGGGTGTCCGCGGGCAGCCGCCGGCAAGTGCGTGACGGTCTACCCGGCCAGTTCCGGGCAGTTCCGCCACCTGGCCGCGGTGCTGCACAAGGTCACCACCGGGCTGGCCGGGCCGGAGATCCTCTCGGACCGGCAGTACCGGCCGGGCAGCGTCGTGTACTACCGGTTCGGCGCGTTCGCGAACCCGCCGGTGCTGGCCGACGACGGCCGCTACCGGCCGGTCGTCGTCGGCCCGGACGGCCGGGTGGCCGAGGACCGTCGGGACGCGCGGTTCGCCCCGCCCGCGTGGGTGCCGCCGGTGCTGCCCGGTGCCCGGCCCGACCCGCCCGCGGGTGACCGCCTCGGGGTGCTGGTGGGCGGCCGGTTCGTGGTGGTCAGGGCGATCCGGCACGGCAGCCGGGGCGGGGTGTTCGAGGGGTACGACCGGGAG
>JBKOWA010000360.1:0-4027 GCA_046724155.1 Actinomycetota bacterium | reverse complement strand
GGGTCACCATCGCCGGCTCGGTGCCCGGGCGGCTCGAACACGCCCGCCGCGGCGTCGAACACCTGCTGCCATCAGCGCTCAGCGACCGCGACCTGGACGAATGGGAACGCACCGCAGACGCCTACAGCGAGGAGGTCGGCGCCGTCGCACCTGCCACCATCCTGCCCAACCTGGTGGCAGACCTCGCCGAACTTCGGAACCTGTTCGACACCCGGCTATCAACCCCGGCCCACCAACGGCTGCTGCACGTCGCCGGCCAGCTGTCCGCCCTGACCGCCATCACCATGATCAACCTCGCCCAGGTCCAAACCGCACGACGATGGTGGCGTACCGCTGGGCGGATCGCAGACCAGGCCGGTAACCCGCAGCTCAGCTCCTACATCCGTGGTCGTCAGGCTGTCCTCGCCCTCTACGGCGGGTACACCGCCGACCAAGTCCTCACCCTCGCCGACGATGCTGTCCGCGCTGGCCAGGGCGCGGCCTGCGCCGGCACCGTGAGCGGGCTCGCGGCCCGCGCTCAGGCACTGTCGGTGCTAGGGCGGTCACGCGAGGCTACGGACGCACTGAACGGCTTGCGGTCACTGTTCGACCGCCTCCCGGACACCGTCACCGCACGCCTCCGCTCCCAGTACGGTTGGCCAGAGCACAAACTGCGGCACGTCGAGAGCTACGTCAACATACGCCTCGGTGACGCCCGCGCCGCCGGCCGCGCCCAGGACCAAGCGCTAAGGCTGTATCCGGCTACCAACTATCAAGGCAGCACCCAGATCCACCTGCATCGGGCCGCGGGCCTGATCCTCGACGGCCACCTCAGCGAAGGCGCCACCTACGCCACCAACGTGCTGCAGGCACTGACCCCGGTACGCCGCAGGGACGGACTCATCATCCGATCCGCATACGACGTCCTGACCACCGTACCAGCCAACGCCCGCACCCTCACCCCGGTCCGCCACTATCGGCAAACCCTCGCCGCCATACCCAGCTCAGGTCCGGAATGACCGAACACCCCGCCTTCACCCACCATGACGCAGCCGGCACCCTCACAGTCGCCGAATCAATAATCGCACCCCTGTACGAGGCCACCCATATTGATGTCCTGCACAACCCGTTCTACAGCACCCGGCGATTCCTCGAACGCCTCGCCGGCTACACCAGACGCGACGGCTTCGAACTGGTGCTCGCCTACCACCACAACCAACCCGTCGGCCTGGCCTTCGGACAACCGCTACCAGCCAACACCCGCTGGTGGAACGGCCTGCGCACCCCGGTCCCAGCCGGACTCACTACCGAGAACGGCACCCGCACCTTCGCCCTCAACGAACTCATGGTCCACCCCGACTGGCAACGCCGCGGCATCGCCAGGGCGCTCCACGACGAACTACTTACCCACCGGCCCGAACAACGCGCCACCCTGCTGGTCCGCGCCGACAACACACCGGCCCGAACCGCGTACCACCACTGGGGCTGGCAGCCGATCGGCAGACTACAGCCCTACCCCGATGCCCCCGTCTACGACGCCCTCATCCTCGACCTGACCAACGCGACACACAGGCCGCCCCCGACACCCCCCGGGCGTTCGTCGACAGCACCTTCCCCGTCCCGCTGGTCATCAGGAACACCGACATCAACGAACTGACCGCACGAGGGATCCTGGTCGAGACGGAGTCAGTGCTCGGGAAGGGCTGGTGGCGATGACGGGGCGGCAGCGGACCTACGAGGCGGCGGCGCGGCGCAGCGGGCAGTGGTGGGCGGTCACGTGCCCGAGCTGCGCGGGGTGTTCACGCAGGCACGGCGCCTGGACCAGGTGGCCGAGACGGCACGCGAGGCGGTCGCGCTGTACCTGGAGGCGGACCCCAAAGACATCCGGATCGTGGTGGCGCCTGTACTGCCGGACCAGGCAGCGGACTCGGTCGCCACCCTCCAGCGAGCCCGCCGCGAGGCACAACGGGCCACCGACGCGCTCGCCGCGGCCCAGGCCGCTGCGGTCCGCGAGCTGGTCGACGTGGAACGGCTGAGCAATCGGGACGCCGCCGCTGTCCTCGGCATCTCCCACCAGCGGGTCTCGCAGCTCAGCCGGACCGCGCACCAAGCCGCCGGGTAGGTCGGGCAGTCTCTGGTCCGCAAGGGTGACCCGCCAACCAGCGCCCACTCGTCGAGCCTGGCCAGGACGCGGGCGGCGCCGGCGACCAACTTCCGGAAGTGGTTCAGGCCCGTACCGCGGGCAAGCCGGGCCAGGCCGGCAAGCCGGCTCCACGGGTGGTCGGCGCTCAGCCGGCCGGTGCGGCGACGCAGGCTTGTGGCCGGGTCGAGGCGGAACACCAGGGTCCCGCTCTACACCGCCAACCCGGCCGACTTCCGCGGCCTGGAGCACCTGGTCACGGTCGTACCGGTCCGGCCCCAGGCTTCGGCATGACGCCAGAGGGCTCGCCAGGCGGCGTGGCGCGCCTCAGGCGCTACGGAAAGGCGCTATCCTCCTGGACGAGGGAGGGACAGAACGCATGCCGTATGCGCCTGTAGTAGCCGCTGCGCTCAGCGGCGCGTCCGTCCGGCAGCTGTCCTACTGGCGTTCATCGAGAGCTACGGAGTCACCGCTACTTGCACCCGAGTTCCACGACCGACGCGGGCGGGTTGTCTACTCGTTTCAGGATGTGGTGGCGCTGCGGACCTTCGTGTACCTGCGCACCCACGACGTACCGCTCCAACGGGTCCGCAAGGCGGTCCGGCACCTGCGGACCATGGGGGAGACCGAACACCTCTCGTCGTACACGTTGGTAGCCGCCGGGCGAGATGTCATCTGGAAAATCTCCGACCGAGCCGCCGTCGACCTGACCAACCAGCCGGGGCAGCACGTCATCGCGCAGATGGTGGACATATTCGCCGCGTTCCCGGTCCGACGTCGCGAGGTCGTTCCCCTGCTCCAGCCGAAACCTGGCGTGGCCGTGGACCCGGAAGTGCGCGGTGGCTACCCGGTGATCGAGGGCACCCGCGTCCCATACGACCTGGTCGCAGCCCTGATCGCGGACGGCGTCCTCCCCGAGGAGATCTCCGAGTTCTATCCGTCGGTCGGGCCGGCCGCCGCCCGCGGAGCGCGGGACTTCGCCAACTACGTCGACGGCTACCGTGGGAAGGCTGCCGGCTGAACGGTCATGCGCCTGTTACTGGATGAGGACGTTCCGGTGCAGTTCCTGGAGCCGCTCCGTCGCCTGCTGACCGGCCATGTGGTGGATCACACCGAAAGGCTCGGTTGGAAAGGCAAGAAGGACCGCTACCTGCTGCCGGACGCCAGCAAGCGAGGCTATGAGGCTCTGCTGACCAACGACAGCGCACAGTTGGCGAGCGTCGAGGAATCTCGCGCCATTCGTGACTCTGCGATGCACCACATCCGCTATGCTCAGAACACCAGGCAAGGACTGGACGGCCTTGCGCTCGCCATGGCCGCAGTCATGGGTGCCATCCGTCAGGTTGTGCGTGAGCTCGAGGAAGCGGACAGTCAACGCCTGGTCGAGATCCAGGCGATCCAGGCCGGGAGGCGACACCGCACGATCGATCCCCGTGTCGATCCGCCTCCGTACTGGCCCACCCGGGCAGGTAACCCACGGCGCACTCGACGGCCGCCAGTATCGAAGAGTCGGAGTTGAGCTCGGTCAGGCGAGGTCTACGCTGTCGGCCGTATCAGATAAACCGCGCTCATCCGGTACCCATGCACCTGCCGACCAGCAGAGGGGTTGGGAGTTCGCTCTTGCAGCTGCCGATTTGCTTTCGGCGCGGGCAGCCTTGCTTTTGGAGATCCTGACGCGGCGGCCGGTTGAGATCCCAGTGCTCGGCGCTACTCCGGTGCTCGGCTCCACGCCCAGCTGCGGCTCCACGCCCAGCTGCGCGGCCCATTCGTCCCCGCTGCGATGCCCACGCCGCCGCCGTCCTCGACATCTCCCACCAGCGGGTCTCGCAGCTCAGCCAGAACGTTGCCCAGGCCACCGGGTGAGGCCGGTCGAAGCGCAACTTGTGGACGCGACACGCCCTTGGAAGG
>JBKOWA010000094.1:0-1826 GCA_046724155.1 Actinomycetota bacterium | reverse complement strand
CCCGGACAGCGCGCCGGCGACCGCGGGCGGCACGGCGACGACTCCCGGCGACACGGTGGCGACCCCGACGACCCCGCCCAGCACGGCCAGCACGGCCAGCACCGGGAACGGAAACGGAAACGGTGCCTCCGGCCGTCAGGTCAGCGGCACCGCCAAGCCGGCCACCAGCGTCACGGTGTACATCCGGCGGCCCGGCCACTCCGCGTGGGAAACGCTGGCCACGGTGACCAGCGACACACACGGCTACTGGTCGGCCACCCTGCCGGACAACGGGCGTTACGAGTACTACGCACAGTCGGCCAACGGCCAAGCATCCCCCGTCCTGACCGTCCCCTAGGGAGCATGCCCCCCGGGGAACCCCCACCCTCCGCGGGTGGGCCAACCCGTGGAAGGCCCCAGCACGCCAACTGAAGCCCTCGGCAACGAGGGAACGAGCCCGGTCAACCCCCCACTGACCGGGCTCGTTGACATCCTGCCCGGGAGTGCGGCGCACCGCCCGGCGGACGGTCGGCACCGGGCGGATGACCTCGCCGGAGCCGCGCGGGCGCGCTACCGGACCGACAGCCGGCGGAACGCGGTCACGACCAGCGCCGCGGTCACCACCTGGATGGGGAACACCACGATGAACCGGCTCAGGTCCAGCCCGTGTGCGATTGCGGTGCCGGCCAGCGCCGCCACGATGCCGATCAGGAGGGTCAGCAGCAGCCCGAGATCGGTCCGGCGGTGCCGCCCCGGCGCCAGCCATCGGCCGAGGTAGCCGACGACGATGCCCACGAACAGCGCAGAGAAGAACCCGCCCACCGTCATGCCGCCAGCGTACGGCGCCGCCCGGACGCGCTGGCCGGCGCGGCAGGATGGCGCCATGACGTCACACCAGAACCTGCTCGGGGGGCCGCCGCCCACCCTGCTGCCGGACAACGCCGACGCCACCGCGGCGCTGGCCGCCGGCACCGACCCGACCGAGGTGGCCAGCCGGTGGCCGGCACACAGCGCCGCGTGGGCCGATCTCGCGGACCGCGCCTTCGCCGGCGGCCGGGTGCTCGAGTCGTACGCCTACGCCCGGGTCGGCTACCACCGCGGGCTGGACGCGCTGCGCCGCAACGGCTGGAAGGGGCACGGCCCGATCCCCTGGTCGCACGAGCCGAACCGCGGCTTCCTGCGCTGCCTGCACGCGCTGGCCCGGGCGGCCGGCGGCATCGGCGAAACCGAGGAGGCCGAGCGGTGCGCCCAGTTCCTGGCCGACTCCGACCCGGCCGCGGCGCAGGCGCTGGCCGGCTGACTGGCGCCAGCCCCGGGCACCAGGGGTTAGATCCCAACAGGCTCAGGCTTGCGGGCGGACCAGCTGCCAGCGGTCCCGGTCGCACCACCAGGTCGCCCGGCTGCGCAGGTCCGGTAGCTCCCGGCCGTCCACCGCCAGCCGGGCGTCCTGGCAGCGCAGCGTCACCGCCCGGCCGTGCAGCGTCCTGGCCGGGTGCATCCCGCCGCGCCGGACGGTGGCGGCCAGGCCCTGGCCGTGCGGCGCCACGGTCAGGGCCCGCACCGGGGCGTCCACCAGCTCGGTGTCCTCGACGTAGGCCCGGACGCCGAACGTCCGCCCGGCGGCGGGCCGCAGGGTGGCCTCCCGCAGCACGATGCCGCCGTGGTCCTCGCGCACCAGGCGGAGCTCGGCAGGCGCACCGGTGGCCGCGACCTCGGCGGCGGCCACCGGGTCGACCGGCAGGCCGACCGCCCGGTTCCACGGCGGATCGTCGATGACCGCGCCGACCGGCGTGTCGGCCAGCAGCGACCGGCGCAGCAGCCGCCGGACCACCAGGTTCAGCCCGGCC
>JBKOWA010000379.1:0-1384 GCA_046724155.1 Actinomycetota bacterium | reverse complement strand
GCGGCGGCCAGCCCGGGCCGCCGGGTGGCATCGGCCAGCGGCGCGGCGGCGGCGCTGACGCCGGCCAGGCCGCCGAGAAACAGGTAGAGGGGGACGTCGGGCTGCCGCCAGGCCGGCTCCTTGAGGATCGGCCTGCCGTAGTAGGAGCGGAACTCCACCGCCGGCACCATGGCCCGCTCAGCCCGGCTCACCGCGCGCCACCCCTTCCCTCAGCACGCACCTGACCGCCCCGGCCCACCCGGTCGTTCCGGACCCGACCCCGCAGCAGGCCAGCCGAAGGCCCGACCCGTGTACTCAGCACCGCGCTACCCCTTCCCACAGCACCCGACCGCCCTGGCCCGCCCAGTCGTTCTGGACCCGACCACGCGGCGGCCGGCCGAAGGCTCGGCCGCATACCTAGCGCCGCCCGAGGAACGAGGCCAGGACCAGGCCGAACACGGTGGCCGCGCCAGCCGCGGCGTGCCGCCACATCGACGGCAGGTCGCGGGTGGTCACCACCGGGTCGGGTGGCAGGCCGTAGACCTCCGGCTCGTCCAGCAGCAGGAAGAACGCCCCGTCGCCGCCGACCCCGTCGGCCGGGTCGTGACCGTACAGCCGGGCCGCGGTGACGCCGCGGGCGTGCAGCTCCGCAACCCGGTCCGCAGCCCGCTCGCGCAGCTCGTCCAGCGGGCCGAACTGGATCGACTCGGTGGGGCAGGCCTGCGCGCAGGCCGGCATCTGGTCGCCGCGCAGCCGGTCGTAGCACAGCGTGCACTTGAACGCCCGGCCGTCGGTCTCCCGCCGTTCGATCACCCCGTACGGGCAGGCCGAGACGCAGTAGCCGCAGCCGTTGCAGATGTCGTCCTGCACGACGACGGTGCCGAACTCGGTGCGGAACAGCGACCCGGTGGGGCAGACGTCCAGGCAGGCGGCGTGCGTGCAGTGCTTGCACACATCCGAGGCCATCAGCCAACGCAGCCCGTCGGACCCCGGCTCCGCCTGGGTTCCGGTGCCGGCGCCGTCCGGCGGGGCGCCGTCCGGCCCGGCGCCGCTCGCGGCCGCGCTACCCGGGCCGAGCCCGGGCTGCTCGATGAACGCCACGTGCCGCCAGGTGTTCGCGCCGAGGCCACCGGTGTTGTCGTAGGACAGCCCGAGCAGGTTCAGCCCGTCGTCGGGCACCCCGTTCCACTGCTTGCAGGCCACCTCGCAGGCCTTGCAGCCGATGCACACCGAGGTGTCGGTGAAGAAGCCGACCCGCGGCGGGTGGCCGTCAGGGTGGCCGGCTTCGCCGGCGGGGTCGGCCAACGGTCCCCACAGCCGGTCGGGCACCGGCAGCCGGTCCCGCCGCTGCGGCCCTCGCCGGCCCGGCGCCGGCACCGGATCGCCACCGGTCGCGGTCACGGGT
>JBKOWA010000298.1:0-2361 GCA_046724155.1 Actinomycetota bacterium | reverse complement strand
CGCCAAGCCTGCGCGAGCACGACCACCGGTAGGACAGGGACGCGGCCGGCGACGTTGACCCGCTCGTGAAGTCGCCATGCCTGCTGGACGCCGCGGTCGAGTGCGATCAGCATTCCGGTGTCATAGACCAACCCGGCCATCAGCTCGCGGCGCGGCGCTGCGGTTGGCTTGCCACGCCCGCGTCGGTGAGTACCGCATTCACCCAAGCTTCCTCGTCTGCGGTGACCGTGAACGATCCGTGCGCAGCGATCTCCTCGTTGATCGCCGCTCGCCCGTCTGCCAGGATCGCGCGCTCAGCCAGGGCCTGTCGCGCCGCCTGGGCCAGCCACGTCGAGACTGGCAGCCCTTCGGCCGCAGCGGCGATCCGAGCAGCCTGCTCAAGCTCATCCGGCAGTGAGATCGAGATCTTCTTCGTCACATGGTCATGGTACCCCAGCGGTGCTACCGAGTCGTACTGAGTCGACCGCGCTGTACCGCCAGCAGTGCCGCAGCGCCGCCGCCGACCGCGTTGAACAGGCTGACCAGCTGCGGCATCGCGGTCATCTGCACGGTGCGCGCGGCGTACAGGCCGACCGCGGCGCCGACCGCACCACCGCTGACCAGGACCAGCCAGCCGGTGCCGCTGATCGACCCGTCGTGCACCAGGGCGACGGCGGTGGCCAGCACGGCGGCGGCCATCCCGGCCGCGGACAGCCGGTTGCCGTTGCGCGCGGTGGCGGGGGAGTTCATCAGGTCCTGACTGGCACCCACGACAAGGCGCCCTCGGCTACCCGACGAGGGACTTGACGGCGGCGGTCAGTTCGGCGAGGCCGCGTTTGGCGTCGGCGAAGAACGGGCATGCGGCCGGCGACCGGGTGGATCGCGTAGCTGACGTCCACGCCGCGGCGCTCCAGCAGGGCCGGCCAGCTCGTGCTGGGCCTGGGCGGCGGCCAGGCCGTGGCCCGGGCGCCCTGGCACCCCACCCTGAACCCCGCCTGCCGGGCTGCGTCAGCTATCGTCGCCCTGAATGCCGACGCTATTGGTATAGCCAATACCACTGGTATGGTCTGTGGCATGGCGACTACTACTACAGTTTCGTACACGCTCGACGCTGACTTGCCCGAACAGGTGAAGACCGCGGCCCGGCGGGCCGGGTTGTCGACGTCTGCGTACGTGTCTCGAGCGTTGCGGCGCGCGGTCCTGCGGGATGCGGCCCGACGGTACGCCGAGTGGCTGGAGGCGGATGCTGCGGTGCGAGATGAGATCGCGGCGTTCCGGTCTCTGGGTGACCCTGCGGTGTCTCTGGCCGAGATGGACGCTGCGTCGTGACGCCACGTCGGGGTGAGGTGTGGGAGTACGGGCTGCCGGATGCTGGCAAGTTCCGGGTGGTGGTGGTCAGCAACGACGTGCAGAACGAGATGCCGGGTGCGTGGCCGCTGTGCGCGCTGGTAACCCGCCGTGCGCCCGCTGCCGGCGAGATCCCGGCCTTCACGGTCGTGCTGGCTGACCCAGACCCTCTTGGCGGCGTGGTCCTGACCACGACTGTCCGTGCGCTGGACCCGGCCGGGATGGTGATCCAACTCGGTATCGTTACCGGTGCGACGCTCGTGCGGATCAACGCGGCGTTGCGTGACCTGTTCGACCTGGACTAACGGGGCTTCGCCCCAGCCCGACGAGGCGTGTGGTGGTGGGCTGGGTGGGAGTGTGGGCGGGGCGCCTCCCTTGCTGCGAGGGGCGCCGGTGCTTCTATCCGACGAGGGTTTGACTGCAGTGGTCAGTTCGGCGAGGCCGCGTTTGGCGTCGGCGAAGAACATGCCGGTGTTGGGTGAGGTGTACAGCTCGTTGTCGATGCCGGCGTAGCCGTGGCCCATCGAGCGTTTGATCACCACGACGCTGCGGGCGTGGTCGACGTCGAGGATGGGCATGCCGGAGATGGCGTTGCCGGGTCGGCGGGCGGCCGGGTTGGTGACGTCGTTGGCGCCGACCACCAGGGCCACGTCGGTCTGGTCGAACTCCGGGTTGACCTCGTCCATCTCCTTCAGCAGGGGGTACGGCACGTCGGCCTCGGCGAGCAGTACGTTCATGTGTCCGGGCATGCGGCCGGCGACCGGGTGGATGGCGTAGCTGACGTCCACGCCGCGGCGCTCCAGCAGGCCGGCCAGCTCGGCCAGCTCGTGCTGGGCCTGGGCGGCGGCCAGGCCGTAGCCCGGGACGATGATGACCTTCGCGGCGTAGCCCAGCTGGATCGCCACGTCGTCGGCGGAGACCGCGCGGACCTGGGCGTCCGGGCCGGCGGCCAGCTGTCCGGCGGAGTCGCCGGTGCCGAATCCGCCGACCATGATGTTGAGCACCGAACGGTTCATCGCGGCGGCCATCAGCCGG
>JBKOWA010000451.1:0-3524 GCA_046724155.1 Actinomycetota bacterium | reverse complement strand
CGCGAGCACGGCCGACATCACCGAACAGCGCTGCCGCATTGGCCTCCTGCGCCGCCAGCTGCACCCGAACCGGTAGCTATTCAGCTATGTAGTTGATCTTGTGGTGACCCCGGTGTCAGGTGTGGCCCAGGGGCCTGGGATGATCATGGGGTGTCGGGTCCGGGGTCGCTTGAGGCGCAGGTTGAGCGGTTGCTCGCGCGGGTGGGTGGGCTGGAAGCGGCGTTGGCGGAGCGGGACCAGCAGGTGGCGGAGCGGGATCAGCAGGTGGCGGAGTTGAGGGCTGCGCTGGTGGAGCGGGATCAGCGGATTGCGGAGTTGGAGCGTCGGGTGGGGGCGGATTCGGGTAATTCCTCCCGTCCGCCGTCGTCGGATGCGCCGTGGGCGAAGAAGCCGGCGAAGAAACGGTCGGCGCGGTCGCGGTCGGGACGTAAGCCTGGGAAGCAGCCGGGGGCGGGGTCGGTGTCGCGGCGGCTGGTCGATGATCCGGATGCGGTGTTCGAGGTCGGTGCGGATCGGTGTGGGCGGTGTGAGCGGTCGCTGGCCGGGGCGCAGGAGACCGCGCGGGTCCGCCGGCAGGTGGTGGATGCTTCGCCGCCTCCGCCGCCGGTGGTGACGGAGTACCAGGTCATCTCGCGGCGGTGTGGTGGCTGTGGGCATGTCAGCGAACCGACCGCGGCCGATGTGCCGCGCCGGGTCGAGCCGGAGGCGGCGGTGGCCGAGCCGGAGACCGTGGTCGAGCCGGAGACGGCGGTGGCCGAGCCGGAGACCGTGGTCGAGCCGGAGACGGCGGTGGCCGAGCCGGAGACCGTGGTCGAGCCGGAGGCGGCGGTGGGGCACCGTGGTGGAAAGTCCGGTGTCCAGGTGGGTGCTGGTGGTGATCCGGGGTTGGCGTTGGTGTTGCGTGCGGGGTCGCCGGTGCGGATCGGGGCGTATACGAGCGCGTTGGCGGCGTTGTTGACGTGCGGGCATTACCTGCCGGTCGCGCGTGCTACCGGGTTGCTGGGTGCGGTGGCCGGGATCGGGGTCTCGACCGGGTTCGTCGCCGGGGTCCGCGGCCGGGCTGCCGCGCTGCTGGAGGTGGTGTTCTTGCCGCACATGCGTGACCTGCTGGGCACCGCCCGGGTGCTGCACGCCGATGAGACCTGCGGCCGTGCCGCCGGGGCGGTTGCCTATGTGCATGTCGCGTGTACCGACTACCTGACCCTGATGCATGTCGGTGGCCGGTCGGGCGACGACATCGACGCCGGTGGGGTACTGCCCGAGTTCACCGGCACCCTGGTGCGCGACGGCTACGCCGGCTACGCGCACCTGCCCGCCGTCCACGCCTGGTGCGCAGCCCACCTGCTCCGGGACCTGCGTGCGGTCTCCGACGCCGACCCGACCGGCCAGATCTGGGCGCTGGCGATGGCCGAGGTGCTGCTGGAGGCCAACCAGGCCGCCCACCACGCCCGCGCGGCCGGCGCGGACCAGCTGGATACGGCCGTCTTGAACCAGATCCGCAACCACTACCGCGGCGCCCTCGCCAAAGGCGGCACCGACAACCTGGGCCAACCCGGCGCGCTGGCTGAGCAGGCCCGCACCCTCATCCGACGGTTCACCCGCTACCAAGACATGATCCTCCGCTTCGCCACCGACCTGGCCGTCCCGTTCACGAACAACGTCGCGGAAAGATCAGTCCGACCCGTCAAGGTGCAACAACGCACCTCCGGCGGATCCTGGCGCACCCTCCAAGGACTCACCGACTTCGCCGTCGTCCACTCCTACCTCGACACCGCCACCAAATGGGGACGAGATAAACTCGACGTCTTACACCAGCTCTTCACCACCGGCGCCTGGCTACCACCAGCCCTCACCCCAGCTGAATAGCTACAGCCGGGCGTGTTCTGACCTGCAGTTTCTTGTCTGAAACGTTCGGAGGAATCTGTTTAACCTTGGGTTAACTTGTGGGCGGTACGGTGCTGGCGTGTCGGTTGGGGTGCAAGTGGTGTTGGAGGGCATGCCGGAGCCCAGAGATCTCCGGATGAGTGTCTGCGACGGCTGGGTGTTGGTCATGGTCGGCTGTCAGGTGGTGGCTGGTTATGACAGTGGCGATGTTGGGATGCGCAACGTCGTGGTGGTGATGTTGACCGAGCTCGGTTTTACCGGGGTGCGGGTGGCTGAGGTGATGGGGTTGACCCCGGAGTACATCTCGACGCTGCGGGGGCGGGCGCGTCGGGAGGGCTCGGCCGGGCTGGTGCGGGCGCGTGGGCGTCGCCCGAAGCTGTCGCCGGCGCAGGTGGCGCAGGCGCGGGTGTGGCGGTCTGAGGGTGTGTCTTTTTCGGCGATCGCGCGGCGGCTGAAGGTGACGGATAAGACGGTCGCGCTGGCGCTGGGACGGGATGCGGCGCCCGCGGCGGCGGTCCAAGGTGAACTCGAACCGGAGCCGGTGTCGGATGTCGTGCCCGAGCCCGAGCCCGAGCCGGTGTCGGATGTCGTGCCCGCGCCGGTGTCGGATGTCGTGCCCGAGCCGGTGCCGGATGCCGAACCCGTGCCCGTGCCCGAGCCGGTGTCGGATGTCGTGCCCGTGCCGGTGTCGGATGTCGTGCCCGAGCCGGTGTCGGATGTCGTGCCCGAGCCTGTGCCTGTGCCTGTGTCGGGTGGCGGGTCGGGTGTGGAGTCGGTGGCCGGAGGGTTGGCCGGGGGTGGGTTGGCGCGTATCGGTGAGGGTCGGTTCGGTTCCCGTTATGCCGGTGCGATGCTGCTGCATGCGTTCGGTGCCCGGGTTGGGGCCGAGGGGGTGTTCGCGTCGGCGGGCACGCCGGTGGCGGGGCAGCGGTTTGATGATGTCGCGGTGTTGTCGGTGGTGTCGGCGGTGTTCGCGTTGGGGTTCGCCTGCATGGAGCAGGCGAAGTATCCGGACCGGGCGCAGGTCGGTCCGCTGGCCGGGATCGAGGTGCTGCCCGAGTTGCGGACGCTGCGGCCCAGGCTGGCGGCCATCGCCGACGGGTGCGATCCGCTGGGGCTGCAGCGGGCCTTCGCCGCGGCGATGCTGTCCGCCGACCCGTGCACCTCCGGGGTGTACTTCATCGACGAGCACTTCGTCCCCTACACCGGCCGGCTGCCGGTGGGCAAGGGCTGGAACACCAAACGCCGGCACGCCGAGCCCGGCCGGGTTGACACGGTGGTGGCCGACGCCGCCGGCCGGGCGGTCTGCTTCACCGCCGGCGAGCCGGCCGGGCTGAGTGTGAGCCTGCCCGCCACGCTGGCCGAATTACGCGCCGTCACCGGGCCCGACGCGAAGATCATGCTCGGGTTCGACCGGGGCGGGGCCTACCCCAGCGTGTTCACCGCCTGCCGGGCCGCCGGCGTGGACTGGATCACCTACCGGCGCGGCAAGCCCGTGACCCCCCGCGCCTTACCGGTACACGCCACCCTGGCCCGCGGCGGGAAGACCATCGAGGTCTGCTACACCGACGAGACCGTCACCATCGACGACTACGGGACAGCCCGGCAGATCACCTTGTTCGAAGGCGGCAAACCCGCCC
>JBKOWA010000414.1:0-2733 GCA_046724155.1 Actinomycetota bacterium | reverse complement strand
CACCTGGTCGGCGGCGTCCAGCCAGTACCGGGTCAGCCGGTGCGCCTCGCTGCCCAGCAGCAGCGCGGCCGGGCCGGTGTAGTCGGCGTCGGGGTAGCTCAGCGCGCGGTCGGCCAGCGCGGCGGCGTACACCCGGATCCGGTGCCGGGCGCACCAGTCGCGGAACTCCGGGGAGGACGCGGCGACCACCGGAACCGCGAAGACGGTGCCCAGGCTGGCCCTGATCACGTTCGGGTTGACCGGGTCGACGGTGCCGTCGAGCACCACGACCGCGTCCGCCCCCGCGCCGTCGGCGACCCGCAGCAGCGCGCCCAGGTTGCCCGGCTTCTCCACCCCCTCGACGGCGAGCAGCAGCGGCACCCCGGCCAGCCGCAGGCCGTCCAGGGTGGGGGCGGGTGTCCTGGCGAACACCACGTACACCCCGTCGGCGCCCTCGCGGACCACCAGCCGGTCGACCACCGTGGGGGTGACCTCGGCCGCCGCCACCCCGGGCCGGGTCTGCAGCTCGGCCACGACGTCGCGGGTCGGCGGCGACAGCTCCTCCTCGGGCAGCCAGAACGCCTCCACCGGCCGCAGCCCGGCGGCCAGCGCCCGGCCGATCTCCCGGGCACCCTCGACCCCGAACACCCCGCGGCGGTCCCGCTCCCGGGCCTTGGCCAGGTCCAGGGCGGCCCGGATCCGCGGGTTGCGTGCGCTGCTGATCCGCATCATCGCGGCTGACCGTACGCCGATCGAGGATGACCGTACGCCGAGCCGCGGCAAATCTTGATCGCATGCCGCGCCGCACACCGGCTACCCTCGGCCGCACCGTCACCGCCGACGCGAGGAGGCCCGCGTGCCCGACATGCCCAGCGTGCCCGACATCGACCCGGCTTTTCTCGCACTGCCGATGCGGCAGCTCGCCGACGCCGCGCTGACCCGGGCCGGCGAGCTGGGTGCGGAGCACGGCGACTTCCGCCTGGAACGGATCCGGGGGCAGGATCTCAGCCTCCGCGACGGCAAGCTGGAGAGCTCCCGGGACGGGGAGGATCTCGGCTTCGCGGTGCGGGTGGTGCACGAGGGCACCTGGGGATTCGCCGCGGGGGTGGCCCTGACGCCGGACGAGGCGGCCCGGGTGGCCGAGCGGGCCGTGGCGGTGGCCAGGGTCAGCGCGGCCATCAACTCCGAGCGGGTCGAGCTGGCCGACGAGCCGGTGTACGCCGACGTCACGTGGGTGTCGGCCTACCGGACGAACCCGTTCGACGTCCCGGACGCGGACAAGATCGCGCTGCTTGCCGAGTACTCCGACCGGCTGCTGGCCGCCGACGGGGTGGACCATGTCGACGCCGAGGCGACGCAGTTCCTGGAGGACAAGTTCTACGCCGACACCGCCGGCACGGTCACCACCCAGCAGCGGGTCCGGGTGCAGGCGACCCTGGAGGCCACCGCGGTGGACGCCGCGAACGGCCAGTTCGAGACGATGCGCACCTGCGCGCCGCCGGTCGGACGCGGCTGGGAGTACCTGACCGGCGGCAGCTGGGACTGGGACACCGAGCTGGCCCGGCTGCCCGAGTGGCTGGCGCAGAAGATGAAGGCCCGGTCGGTCGAGCCGGGGCGGTACGACCTGGTGATCGACCCGACGAACCTGTGGCTGACCATCCACGAGTCCATCGGGCATGCCACCGAGCTGGACCGCGCGCTCGGCTACGAGGCCGCCTACGCCGGCACCTCGTTCGCCACGTTCGACCAGCTGGGCACCCTGCGCTACGGCTCGCCGGTGATGAACGTGCGTGGCGACCGCACCGCCGAGCACGGGCTGGCCACGATCGGGTACGACGACGAGGGCGTGCGGACCCGGTCCTGGGACATCGTCCGGGACGGCGTGCTGGTCGGCTACCAGACCGACCGGCGGATGGCCAGGATGAAGGGTCTCGGCCGCTCCACCGGGTGCGCGTACGCCGACTCCCCCGGGCATATCCCGGTGCAGCGGATGGCGAACGTGTCGCTGCAGCCGGTGCCGGGGGGTCCGTCCACCGAGGAGCTGATCGCCGGCGTCGACCGCGGCATCTACGTCGTCGGCGACAAGTCCTGGTCCATCGACATGCAGCGGTACAACTTCCAGTTCACCGGGCAGCGGTTCTTCGAGATCCGCGGCGGCCAGCTCGTCGGCCAGCTCAGGGACGTCGCCTACCAGGCGACCACCACCGACTTCTGGGGAGCGCTGGAGGCGGTCGGCGGGCCCGGGACGTACCTGCTGGGTGGCGCGTTCAACTGCGGGAAGGCCCAGCCGGGGCAGGTGGCGGCGGTGAGCCACGGCGCGCCGGCCACGCTGTTCCGCGGCATCAACATCCTGAACACCGTGAAGGAGGGCGGCCAGTGACGAGCACCCCGCAGGAGACGGTTGAGCGGGCGCTCGCGCTGTCCCGGGCGGACGGCTGCGTGGTCATCGCCACCGAACGGGCCGAGACGAACCTGCGCTGGGCGAACAACACCCTCACCACGAACGGGGAGATGCGGTCCCGCCAGGTCGCGGTGATGAGCGTGGTCAAGGGCGCCACCGGCACCGCCTCGGCGGTGATCGAGCGCAGCGCGGTGGCCGCCGACGACCTGGCGGAGCTGGTCCGCGCCGCCGAGCAGGCCGCACGCGAGGCCGGCCCAGCCGACGACGCGATGCCGCTGGTGGAGCCGACCGGCAGCGACCCGGGCGCGGGCGGCTGGGCGGAGCCGCCGGCCGAGACGTCGGTCGAGGTCTTC
>JBKOWA010000521.1:0-1321 GCA_046724155.1 Actinomycetota bacterium | reverse complement strand
GGCTGGCCTGCGCGCGGCCTGCGACGAGGCGGTGCGGCGGCTGCTGGCGGCCGGCTCGCAGCGGCTGTACGTGCTCGGGGCGGGCCCACAGCCGGCGTGCTACCCGAACGGCGGGCTGGCGACGACGGCCAGCCTCGGGGTGGACGTCCCGCTGCGGCTCGGTTCGCCCGCGCTGGACGCCGGGGACGAGCTGCCGTTACCGCTGGGCCTCGGCGGGTGGCTGCTGGAGCGGACCGGCGCGCATCTGCCGGTGGTCGGCGTGCTGGCGGGTCCCGGCGGCGAGCTGCCGCCGCTGGAGCTGGCCGGGCCGGCGGGCCTGCTGGTGATGGGCGACGGCTCGGCCCGCCGGGACGGGCGGTCACCCGGATACCCGGACCCGCGGGCGGTGCCCTACGACGAGGCGGTCACCGGGGCGTTGGCCTCCGGCGACCCCGCGGCGCTGTGCGCCTTGGACGTGGCGCTCGGTGCCCGGCTGCTGGCGGCCGGCGCTCCGGTCTGGCGCGCCGCCGGTAGGTTGCTGGCCGGCGGCCGGTACGACGCCGAGGTGCTTTACGCCGAGGCTCCGTACGGGGTCGGCTACCTGGTGGCCGGCTGGCGCCGGCGGTGACCGCGGCGCCTTCCCCGGTGGCTGTGGTCGGTCCGACGGCGACCGGCAAGTCCGACCTCGGCATCGCGCTGGCCCGGCGGCTGGGCGGCGAGGTGGTCAACGCCGACTCGATGCAGCTCTACCGGGGCATGGACGTCGGCACCGCCAAGCTGACCGAGGCCGAGTGGCAGGGTGTGCCGCACCACCTGCTGGACATCTGGGACGTGACCGAGCCGGCCAGCGTTGCCGAGTACCAGCGGCTGGCCCGGGCCGCGGTGGACGGCATCCTGGCCCGCGGGCGCACCGCGGTGCTGGTCGGCGGCTCCGGGCTGTACGTGCGGGCGGTGCTCGACCGGCTGGAGTTCCCCGGCACCGACCCGGCGCTGCGCGCCCACCTGGAAAGGGAGCTGGCCGCTGTCGGTGCCGCCACGCTGCACGCCCGGCTGTGCCGGGTGGACCCGGAGGCGGCGCGCCGGATCCTGCCGAGCAACGGCCGCCGGATCGTCCGGGCGCTGGAGGTCGTCGAGCTGACCGGCCGGCCGTTCACCGCGGCGCTGCCGGGCTACCACGCCCGGTACGGCGCGGTGCAGCTCGGCCTGGACCGGGCCGACCTGGACGAGCGGATCGACCGGCGGGTGGACCTGATGTGGCGGCGCGGGCTGGTCGCCGAGGTGCGGGCGCTGGAGGCGCACGGGTTGCGTCGCGGGCTGACCGCCAGCCGGGCGCTGGGCTACC
>JBKOWA010000297.1:0-9916 GCA_046724155.1 Actinomycetota bacterium | reverse complement strand
GCCCCGAGGACTGGGGCTGGCACGCCGAGATGGGGCGCGGCGCACGCATCGGCGCCGTGGCCTGCGCCGTGCTGCTGATCCTGCTGGTGTTCTCCACCCACGGCAGTAGGTGGGAGCTGGTCTGGACCGTCGGCTTCGCGTTGAGCCTGCTGGCCATCGTGGTCTGGGACCACTACCGGCGTAAGAACGCCTGGCGCTCGTAGCCCGCCGCCCGCCTGGTCGGTCAGTCGCCGAGCGCGGCGAGCTGACCGCAGGCGCCGTCGATCTCCCGCCCCCGGGTGTCCCGGACGGTTGTGGACACCCCGTGCGCGCGCAGCCGGCGGACGAACTCCTGCTCCACCTCCTTGGGGCTGGCGTCCCAGTCGCTGCCCGGGGTCGGGTTCAGCGGGATCAGGTTCACGTGCGCCAGCCGGCCGCGGAGCAGGTCGCCGAGCAGGTCCGCGCGCCAGGGCTGGTCGTTCACGTCCCGGATCATGGCGTACTCGATCGAGACCCGGCGGCCGGTCACCGCGGCGTACCCCCAGGCCGCGTCGAGCACCTCGGCGACCTTCCACCGGGTGTTGACCGGCACCAGGGTGTCGCGCAGCCCGTCGTCCGGCGCGTGCAGGCTCACCGCCAGGGTGACCTGCAGGCCCTCGGCGGCCAGCCGGCGGATGGCCGGAACCAGCCCCACCGTGGACACCGTGACGTGCCGCTGCGCCAGGCCCAACCCGTCCGGCGCCCGGTCGGTGATCCGGCGTACCGCGGACAGCACCCGGCCGTAGTTGGCCAGCGGCTCGCCCATGCCCATGAAGACGACGTTGCTGACCCGCGCCGGGCCGCCGGGGATCTCGCCGGCGGCCAGCGCCCGCGCCCCGGCGACCACCTGCTCGACGATCTCCGCGGTGGACAGGTTGCGGGTCAGCCCCTGCTGCCCGGTGGCGCAGAACGGGCACGCCATGCCGCAGCCGGCCTGGCTGGACACGCACAGAGTGGCCCGGTCCGGGTACCGCATCAGCACGCTCTCCAGCAGCGTGCCGTCGAACGCCCGCCACAGCGTCTTGCGGGTGGTGCCGCCGTCGCAGCCGACCTGCCGGACCGGGGTGAGCAGCGGCGGCAGCAGCGACTCGGCCAGCCGCCGCCGGGACGCCGCGGGCAGGTCGGTCATCTCGGCGGGATCGGCGGCCTGCCGGCCGAAGTAATGGTGCGAGAGCTGGCCGGCGCGGTACGGCGGCTCGCCCAGCTCGACGACCGCGGCGCGTCGCTCGGCCGGCGAGAGGTCGGCCAGATGGCGCGGCGGGCGGGCGCGGCGGGGCGCGTCGAAGACAAGCGGGAGGGAGGTCATGGCGGGTACCAGTGTTCCACGGCCCGCCGGGGTGCCTCCGCGCCGTCGCATCCAGTCCGAGGCCGCGACGCACGGGCCGGCTGCACTTCCACGGACCGCCGGGTGCCTCCGCGTGCCTCCGCGCCCGCCGCTGCCCGCGGGGCTACACCGGGACGAACGCGGTGAGCAGCAGGTAGGCGACCGCCGCGGACGGCAGCAGCGAGTCGAGCCGGTCCATCAGCCCGCCATGACCGGGCAGCAGCTTGCCCATGTCCTTGATGCCCAGGTCGCGCTTGATCATCGACTCACCGAGGTCACCCAGCGTGGCGGTCACCGCCAGCGCCAGCCCGAACAGCGCACCGTGCCACCAGACGGCATGGAAGGCGTAGAGGAAGTACCCGATGCCGAAAACGGTGCAGCCCACCAGGGATCCCACGAAGCCCTCGACCGACTTCTTCGGGCTCACCGTCGGGGCCAGCGGGTGCTTGCCGAGGAAGACACCGGTGGCGTACCCGAAGGTGTCGTTGCACACCACCGCGGCGATGAATGCGATGATCCGATTGGCCCCGTCGGGCGGGTGCGCCATGAGGATCGCGAACCCGGCCAGGAGCGGCACGTAGAGGGCGATCAGCACACCGGTCGCGGTGTCTCGCAGGTAGCCGACGGGTCCGTCGGCCAGCCGCCAGACCATGATGGCCAGCGCGGTCAGCAGGAACGCGCCGGCCAGCGCCTCGGGACCGCGTAGCCAGGCCAGCGCCTCCATCGCGGCGAGCCCGGCCAGCAGCGGGACCAGGGGTGGCCGGGCCTGCACCTTGGACACCGCACCGACCAGCTCCCAGGTGCCCACGCTGGTCGCGGCCGCCACCACCAGGACGAACGCCGGCCGGTACAGGAACGCGGTGACGAGGACCGCGGCGCCCAGGCCCAGCCCGACGGCGAGCGCCGCCGGCAGGTTGCGTCCGGCTCGGCCGGCCGGCGGGGGTGCTGCCGGGCCCACCGCCTCCCTCGGATCTCCCGCGAACGTCTCCCCCGGGAAGGTCATACCTCGAGCAGCTCGGCTTCTTTGTGTTTGACCAGCTCGTCCACGGTGTGCACGTACCTGCCGGTGGTGTCGTCGAGCTCCTTCTCGGCGCGCCGCACCTCGTCCTCGCCCGCGTCGCCGTCGCGGGCCAGCCGGTCCAGCGCGTCCTTGGCGTGCCGGCGGATGTTCCGGATGGCGACCTTCGCCTCCTCGCCCTTGTGCCGGGCCACCTTCACCATCTCCCGCCGCCGTTCCTCGGTGAGCTGCGGCAGCACGATGCGGATGAAGGTGCCATCGTTGCCCGGGTTCACGCCCAGGTCGGAGTCTCGGATGGCCTTCTCGATCGCCTTGAGCTGGCTGGCGTCATACGGCTTGATGACCGCCATCCGCGGCTCGGGAATGTTGATGGTGGCCATCTGCGGGATGGGAGTCGGCGAGCCGTAGTAGTCCACCATCAGCCTCGCGAACATCTGCGGTGACGCCCGACCGGTGCGGACCGTGGCGAGGTCCTCCTTGGCGACCGCAACCGCCTTCTCCATCCTTTCTTCGGCATCGAAGAGGGTCTCCTCGATCACGGTGTGCCTCCAGTGGGGTTGCGCCCGCCGGCCATCTAGCCGGCATCCTTGCTGACGATCGTGCCGATCTTCTCACCTGACACCGCCCGCGCAATGTTGCCCTTGGTGAGCAGGTCGAACACGACAATAGGCAGGTCATTGTCCATGCACAGGCTGAACGCGGTGGCGTCGGCCACCTTCAGGCCGCGGCGCAGCACCTCGAGGTACGGCAGCCGGTCGAACCGGGTCGCGTTGGGGTTGGTGCGCGGGTCGGCGTCATACACGCCGTCCACCCCGGACTTGGCCAGCAGCACCACCTGGCAGCCGATCTCCAGCGCACGCTGTGCCGCGCAGGTGTCGGTGGAGAAGAACGGGACGCCCAGACCGGCCCCGAAGATGACCACCCGGCCCTTCTCGAGGTGCCGGATGGCGCGCCGCGGGATGTACGGCTCGGCGACCTGGCCCATGTGGATGGCGGTCTGCACCCGGGTCTCCACCCCCCGCTTCTCCAGGAAGTCCTGCAGGGCCAGGCAGTTCATCACCGTGCCCAGCATGCCCATGTAGTCCGCGCGGGCCCGGTCCATGCCGCCCTCGGACAGCTGCGCACCACGGAAGTAGTTGCCGCCGCCGACCACCACGGCGACCTGCACGCCGGTGCGGACCACGTCGGCGATCTGGCCGGCGATCTCGGAGACGATCTCCGGGTGGACGCCCAGACCGGTGCCGCCCGACAGCGCCTCGCCGGACAGCTTCAGCAGCACCCGCTGCCAGTACGGCTCCTGCTCGGGGGGTACCAACGGTGCGGAGGCCGCCGGACCTGTGCTCGCCACTGGCAGCCTCCTCGCCGTCATACACGTGTGTGATGCGACCCTAACGCGGCGGTCCGGCTCAGGCGCGCGGACGGCACCGTTTCGCCGTTAGAGCCTGTTGGCAAACCCTGCTGGCGGCGCCCCCGGCGCCCAGACGACGACCGGCTGCGTTGTCGTCGTCGCCGACACAACAACGGTATCGGCTCCTCCTCCGCCTTGCCGTGCTCGGGTGCGGGTGTCCCGCGGGGACACCGCCGCCTGGATCACCGGGTGCATCCACCGAGGGCTTGCCAACAGGCTCTTACGCCTGGCCCACCTCGAAGCGAGCGAACCGGCTGACCGTCACCCCCGCCGCGCTCAGCAGCTGCGTGACGGTCTTCTTGTTGTCCTGCACCGCAGCCTGCTCGAGCAGCACGGTCTCCTTGAAGAACCCGTTCAGCCGGCCCTCCACGATCTTGGGCAGCGCCTGCTCGGGCTTGCCCTCTTCCCGGGCGGTCGCCTCGGCCACCCGGCGCTCGTTGGCGACCGTGTCGGCCGGGACGTCGTCACGGGTCACGTACAGCGGGCGCATCGCGGCGATCTGCATGGCCACGCCGCGGGCCGTCTCCAGGTCGTCGCCGGCGAACTCGACCAGCACGCCCACCTGCGGCGGCAGGTCGGAGGCCCGGCGGTGCATGTAGGAGGCCACCTGGCCGTCGAAGACCACGACCCGGGACAGCTCGATCTTCTCGCCGATGACCGCCGCCGCCGCGTCGATGTTCTCGGCCACGGTGCGGCCGTCGGCGAGCTGCTCGGCCAGCAGCACCGGCAGCTCGGCGACCCGGCTGGCCGCCACGTGGGCGACGATGTCCGCGGCCAGCTGCTGGAACTGCTCGGACTTGGCCACGAAATCGGTCTCGCAGTTCAGCTCGATCATGGCGCCCTCGGCGGCGGCGACCAGGCCGTTGGACGCGGTGCGCTCGGCGCCGCGCTTGACCGCCTTGGCCACACCCTTGATCCGGAGGATCTCGGTGGCCTTGGCGAAGTCGCCGTCGGCCTCCTCCAGGGCGCGCTTGGTGTCCATCATCCCGGCGCCGGTGGCGTCCCGGAGCTTCTTGACGTCAGCGGCGGTGAAGTTCGCCATCGTGGTCCGTTCCGTCCTTGCTGCTGGTGGTCTTGTGCTGGTTGTCCGGTGCCGATGCCGCCCAGGTGACGCGCCGGCCGTTTCCGGCCAGGTGCCGGTCCGGTGACCGGAAGCTGGTAGCTCTGACGCCTGGGCGGTACTCCTTCACATCCGGTGCCTGACCATGCCCGATGGCCTGCAGCTGCGGGCCCGGTTGTCAGCGGGCGCCCGCCGGCTGCGTCCGGGCACTGGTACTACCGGCCCTGGTCCACGTCGATCGTCCGACGTGAGCTGGTCATAGACCGGCGGATCAGGTCATAGACCGGCGGGTCAGGGACCGAGGCCGGCATCGTTGCCGGCCCGGTGGCGCTGCCCCGGTACGACTAGTCGGCGGTGGCGCTCGCCTGCTGGCCAGCGGCGGTGAAACCCGCCTTCTCGGCGTGCTCGGGAGTCGCGAACCACACCTCGGCCGCCGCCGCGTCGTACTGGAGGCTGCCCGGCGCGTGGTACACCTGCGTGCCGGCCTCGCCCTTGATCGGGAAACCCTCGGGTTGGCCGCCGTCGGGCAGTGGGGCATGGCTGCCGGGGCCGTGCGGCCCGTCGGGCTGGCTCTGGTCGCGCACCAGGAGCTGGCGCTCCCACTCGGCGAGCGGCTCGTCGGTGCCGAGCTGGCCGGTCGGCTCGGGCTTGTCCACCGCCCCGGCGTTGGCGTTGGCGGCCGCCCGCGCCATCAGGCCCTCGGCCACGGCGTCCGCGATGACCCTGGTGAGCAGCGCGCAGCTACGGATGGCGTCGTCGTTGCCGGGGATCTTGTAGTCGACCTCGTCCGGGTCGCAGTTGGTGTCGAGGATGGCGACGACCGGGATGCCCAGCTTGCGAGCCTCGGCGACGGCGATGTGCTCCTTCTTGGTGTCGATCACCCAGACCGCGCTCGGCACCTTCTGCATGTCCCGGATGCCGCCGAGGGTGCGCTCGAGCTTCTCCTTCTCCCGCTGCAGGATCAGCGACTCCTTCTTGGTGCGGGTGCCGAACGAGCCGGCCTGCTCCAATGCCTCCAGTTCCTTCAGCCGCTGCAGCCGCTTGAAGACCGTGGCGAAGTTCGTCAGCATGCCGCCCAGCCAGCGCTGGTTGACGAAGGGCATACCGACCCGCTGAGCCTGCTCGGCGATCGCCTCCTGGGCCTGCTTCTTGGTGCCGACGAACAGGACCGTGCCGCCGTGCGCGACGGTCTCCTTGACGAAGTCGTACGCGCGGTCGATGTAGGTCAGCGTCTGCTGCAGATCAATGATATAGATGCCGTTGCGCTCAGTGAAGATGAACCGCTTCATCTTCGGGTTCCACCGGCGGGTCTGGTGCCCGAAGTGGACGCCGCTGTCGAGCAGGTTGCGCATTGTGACGACGGCCATGGCCGCGTCCTTCCTTTCTGCGCCGAGGCCGGCGCGCCCGGTTCGTTCCGCCCACCAGGGTGGCAGCGGATCCTGACGCCCTTGCCGCGCCGAACCGCCCGTCGCAGGACGGGCGACCGAGCCGGCGCGCCAACCGGCACCAGGCCGGCAGAGGGCGTGCGAAGTCGGCTCACCTTTGGTGAGCCGCATGACGAGTGTACGGGGTGGTCGCAGAAGGCAGAAAACGCGCCCGCTGGCAAACCGCCGTCCACAGGGGGGGCGGCTATCCACAGGCGACCGGCTCACCGCTGACGCAGCCGCCGGGGCACGTCACCGTCGTCCCGTGACCATCCGACGCTGGCCCCCGGCCCGATCCCGTCCCGCCTCCCGAAGGCTGATCCCGCTGCCCGTCGCCCTGCTCCCGGTCCTCGCCCTACCGGCGCTCGCCCGACCGATACCGCTGGCTGTTCTCCCCGTCGCCGGTCTCCACATCGCCGGTGCCGTCACAAGCCCGACCGGCCCGGCGACCACCCCCTTCGCAGGCGAGCCCGCCACTGCCGGTGACCCCACCACCGCTGGTGACCTCACTACTGGTGACCTCACTACCACCGGTGACCCCACCACCACCGGTGACTCTGCCGCCGCCGCACTGCCGGCTGCTCTCCAGGCGCTTCCCGGCGCGGACCCCGCGCGGCTGAGACTCCCTCCGCACCTCCCTCCGCACCTCCCCCCGCGCACCTTCTCGGGTGGCGCCGGCCCGGGCACCGCGGCGGCGAGTGCGCCCGACGCGGTCACCCCCACACCGCGCGCCCGCGCCGCCCCCTGGTTCCCCGGCGCCGGCATCCGGCGGGAAGCGCCCGGGTCGGATCCCGGCTGGCGGTTGCCGCTACCTGGCCAGCAGGATGTGGTGCGGGCCTTCGACCCGCCCGGCGCACCGTGGGCGAGCGGTCACCGGGGTGTCGACCTGTCCGCGCTGCCGGGCACCCCGGTAGTGGCGGCCGGGCCGGGTGTCGTGTCCTACGCAGCGGTTCTGGCCGGGCGCGGTGTGGTCGCGATCCGGCACGACGGAGGTCTCCGGACGACCTACGAGCCGCTGGTCGTGACCATCGCTGCCGGCCACCGGGTCGCCGCCGGCGAGGTCATCGGGACGCTGCTGGCCGGCCATCCAGGCTGCCCCCGCATCGCCTGCCTGCATTGGGGGCTACTTCGGGGGGACCATTACCTCGACCCGCTCGCGCTGATCCGCCGCTCGCCGATCCGACTGCTTCCGCTCGCCGACAACGCGCCGGACCATCGCCTCCGGCCGTCCGGGGCGCCGGCCGCATCGGGCACCGCCGCCGCGTCGACCAGCGCCGCCGGCAGATCCAGCGGCTCTCCTGCTGAACGCTGGGGCCGACTCCGCTCCGCGAGCACAGCGGCCGCTCTGGGCTTGGCGGTCGTGGGCCTGCTGGCCGTCGGGCGGCGCCGCCCGCCGTGACCACCGGCCGTAGCCCGGCGCGGTCCCATCGTCACCTACCCGCACCGCGGCATCCGGGCGCAGCAACCGCGTCGGTGCGTCACCGGCCAACGTCTCCACGACTGTCGACCGGCCGCGGGCCTCCGCCATCTCGACAACGCGTCGGGCGGCGGCTCAGGCACGCGGGTGGGCCTGCCGGTAGGCCGCCCGCAGCCGGTCCACCGACACGTGCGTGTAGACCTGAGTGGTGGCCAGGCTGCTGTGCCCGAGGATCTCCTGCACCGCGCGCAGGTCCGCGCCCCCCTCGAGAAGGTGGGTCGCTGCCGAGTGCCGCAAGCCGTGCGGCCCGATGTCCGGCGCACCGTCCACCTGCCCGACCCAACGGTGAACGATGCGACGGACGGCGCGGGGATCGATCCGCCGGCCTCGGTCGCCGAGCACCAGGGCCGGACCGCTTGACCCGGTGGCAAGCGCCGGCCGCCCCTCCCGAAGCCACTGTGCCACGGCGTGCTCGGCCGGTATGCCGTACGGCACGGTCCGCTGCTTGTTTCCCTTGCCGAGCACCCGGACCAGCCTGCGCTCGCGGTCCACATCGTCGATGTCGAGCCGCACGAGCTCAGAGACCCGGATCCCGGTTGCGTACAGCATCTCGAGTACCAGACGGTCCCGAAGGCCGGTCGGTGAGTCGCCCGTCACCGCGTCCATCAAGCCGGCTGCGTCACGCTGCCGGAGCACCGCCGGCAGGCTACGGCGTAGCTTCGGCGTCGCGATCTGCTGGCCGGGATCTGCCGGCAGCCAGCCGTGCCGGTGGGCGTACGCCGTGAAGGTCCGGGCGGCGGCCGTGCGACGAGCAAGGGTGGAGCGGGCAGCGCCGGTCGTGTGCAGGCGGGCAAGCCAGCTGCGCAGGGCCGCCAGGTCCAGGGCCGCCAGCTCGCGGTGGCCCAGCCTCGTCAGGTGATCAAGCAGCCCGACAATGTCGGTGAGGTACGCCCGGACCGTGTGCTCCGACCTCGACCGCTCCAGCCGCAGGTGCCGCTCGAACGCCTCGACTGCAGCCCTGAACTCGTCGGGCAACGCTGCCCGACGGGCGGCCGTCGAGCGAGCCGCCGCCGATGTCCGCACCACCCTGTCCGAAGCCGATCCGGGAGCGTCAACCAACTCCGGCCCTGGCCGCCGCGCCGGCTGCCCCGCCCCCGGCTGCTCCTGCCCGGCCGGCTCGAGCCCAGCCGACCGCCCTGCCCGGTCCTCCGGAACCCGCTCCTGCCGAACAGCCTCCTGCGGAACCCGCTCCTGCCGAACAGCCTCCTGCCGAACCTGCTCCTGCCGAGGGGACTCCTGCCGAACAGCCTCCTGCCGAACCTGCTCCTGCCGAGGGGACTCCTGCCGGGCTCGCTTCGGCCGTTTGCGCTCCCGTGGGTCGTCGCGGCGCGCGGCCTCATCGTCCGGGGTCGGTGGGTGCTGCACGGCATGACCGTGCGCTCGGGCCCGGCGGGCGTCAACAACCTGGCCGGCGCGTCGCTGATGGTCTTGCTCGCCCGGTTGGTCTGCTCGCCCAGTTGGTCTGCTCGCCCAGTTGGTCTTGCTAGCCAGTTGGTCTTGCTAGCCGGTCGGCTCCGACTATGCGCTTCAATGGCGGCGAAGGCGTCGCACCGCGCCGCTCGCGAGCTTCCACCCCCCTGCGTCGCACTCGGCGAGGCCCACCAACTCGAGTACAGGCAGGTAGCGCAGGACGACTCCGACGGGTATGCCGGCCGCGGTCGCTACCTGCTCGGGGCTGCCCGGGCGGCGGATCTCCAGGCCGTCGAGAACCCTTCGCGCGGCGGGGTCGAGCTCGTCTTCGACCCTCGACTCCGCTTCGTGCGGGAGCGCCAGGTCGTCGCCGATCCGGCCGATCTCTTCGAGCACGTCGGCGGCGCTGGTCACCAGCCTGGCCGAACATTCGCGAACAAGCTGGTGGCAGCCCACGGACATGGCGGACGTCACCGGGCCGGGAACGGCCATGACCGTCCCGCCCAGCTCGCGGGTGTGCCGGGCGGTGTTCTTGGCACCGCTGCGGCTTCCCGCCTCGATCACGACGCTGCCGGCGACGAGCCCCGCGATGAGCCTGTTCCGGAGCAGGAAGCGGTGGCGCTGGGGTGCGGTGCCCGGCGGCCACTCGCTGATCAGCAGGCCACGCTCGGCTATCTGGTCGAACAGCCGAGAGTTCCGGTGCGGGTAGGGGGTGTCGAGGCCACCGGCGATGACGGCGACCGTGCGTCCGCCCGCCGCCAGCGCCCCGCGGTGGGC
>JBKOWA010000199.1:0-5013 GCA_046724155.1 Actinomycetota bacterium | reverse complement strand
GGCCTGCGCGACCGGTTCGCCGCCGCAGTGAGCCGCGCGGGCGCGCACGCGACCCGGTGCGTGCCGGTCGACGTGGCGCCGCTGCTGGCGGCCGGTGACCTGCTGTACACCGGCCCGTGGGTGGCCGAGCGGCTGGTCGATCTCGGCGAGTTTCTGCGCTCCCGTCCCCGTTCGGTGCTGCCGGTCACCCGCGAGGTGCTGGAGCGCGGGTGGCGCTTCTCCGCCGTCGACGCCTTCCGTGCCCAGCACCGGTTGCAGAGCCTGCGCGCGGTGGTGGATCTCCTGTGGGACAGCGTCGATGCGCTGCTCATGCCGACTGTGGGCGCGGTGTACACCATTGAGGACCTCGCCGCGGACCCCGTCGGGCGGAACCTCGAACTGGGCCGCTACACGCACTTCGCCAACCTTCTCGACCTCGCCGCGGTGACCGTCCCGGATGGGGTGACGGCGGCCGGCGCGCCGGTGAGCATCTCGGTGCTCGGGCCGGCGTTCAGCGACCCGACGCTGGCCCTGCTCGGTGCCGCGCTGGCGCGGGGTCCCGCAACCCGCCCGGCACTGGCGCCCGACGCCGGTGCCGCCTACGCAAAGGGGTGAGGACATGACCGCCGACCTGGCCGACGCCGGCTCGCCCGCCGCCGCCCGCCCGCACGTACCCGCGGACGCCGCCGCGACCGTCCACATCGGACCGGTCCGCGCCGAGCCGTACCCCTGGCCCTACGACGGGTCGGTGCCGGTTGAGCGGGCCGCGCTGCTGTGCATCGACTGGCAGGTGGACTTCTGCGGGCCCGGTGGCTACGTCGATGCGATGGGCTACGACATCGGCCTGACCCGCGCCGGTCTGCCGGCGACCCGGCGGCTGCTGGCCCGGGCGCGCCGCGTGGGGATGCTCGTGGTGCACACCCGGGAGGGGCACCCGCCGGACCTGTCCGACCTGCCGGCGAACAAGCGCTGGCGCTCGGCGAGGATCGGCGCGGAGATCGGCAGGGCCGGCCCCTGCGGTCGGATCCTGGTCCGGGGCGAGCCCGGCTGGCAGATCGTCCCGGAGGTGGCCCCGGTGCCGGGCGAGGTGATCGTGGACAAGCCCGGCAAGGGGGCCTTCTACGCGACCAGCCTGGACCTGGTGCTGCGGACCCGCGGGATCACCCACCTGGTGCTCACCGGCATCACCACCGACGTGTGCGTGCACACCACGATGCGCGAGGCGAACGACCGCGGCTACGAGTGCCTGGTGCTGTCGGACTGCACCGGCGCGACCGACCCGGGCAACCACCGGGCCGCACTGCACATGGTGACCATGCAGGGCGGCGTCTTCGGCTGCGTGTCCACATCGGACGAACTGCTCGCCGCCATGCCCGCGGCGCACCCGGAGGAGACCGCATGACCGGCACCGCACCGTTCGCGGTCGGGGCGCAGCCCGGCCCGTTCACCGTTGACCCGGCCGCCACCGCACTGGTCGTCATCGACATGCAGCGCGACTTCCTGGAGCCCGGCGGGTTCGGCACGTCGCTGGGTAACGACGTCACGCTCCTGCGGCGCACGGTCGAGCCGCTGCGGGTGCTGCTGGCGGCCTTCCGGGCGGCCGGCCTGCCGGTGGTCCACACCCGCGAGGGCCACCTGCCCGACCTGTCCGACTGCCCGCCCAGCAAGCTCGTCCGCGGCCGGCCGCTGGCCCGCATCGGCGACCCCGGCCCGAACGGGCGGATCCTGGTCCGCGGCGAGAAGGGCCACGACATCATCGACGAGCTGGCGCCGCTGCCCGGCGAGCCGGTCATCGACAAGCCCGGCAAGGGCGCCTTCTACGCCACCGACCTGGATGCACTGCTGGCCCGGACTGGGGTGCGCAGCCTGGTGGTCACCGGCGTGACCACGGAGGTCTGCGTGCACACCACCGTCCGCGAGGCCAACGACCGCGGCTACGAGTGCCTCGTGGTCTCCGACTGCGTCGGCTCGTACTTCCCGGAGTTCCACCGGGTCGGCCTGGAGATGATCGCCGCGCAGGGCGGCATCTTCGGCTGGGTCACCCCGTCGGCGGCGATCCTGCCGGGGCTGCGCGCGCTGGCGCCGGCGTCCCCGGCACCCGCCATGGAGCCCCCCGCGGGGCTCGCCATCAAGCCCGCCGCGCCGGCACCAGCGGCGGCGCCGGCCCGACTGTCCTGACCACCCGTCCACCTCACGAGAGGCAGCCGCCATGGTCACGCTCGCCCGGCCACACCGTCCCGCCGACCTCCCGTTCTGGGTGCGCGGCGACACCAACGCGTTCTTCGGCCTCGGTGTCAACGTCCTGGTCAACGTGCTCACCCTGACCGGGCTCTGCCTCGGGGTGGTGCACCTGGGCACGGGCGAGGTGTTCGGCACGATCCTGCCGGCGCTGGGCATCGCGCTGGTCGCCGGCAACATCTACTACACCTGGCTGGCCCGCCGGCTGGCCCGCCGCGAGGGGCGCGCCGACGTCACCGCCATGCCGTACGGGCCGAGCGTGCCGCACATGTTCATCGTGGTGTTCGTCATCATGCTGCCGATCTACCTGCGCACCAAGAACCCGCTGCAGGCGTGGGAGGCGGGGCTCGCGTGGGCGTTCATCATCGGGGTGATCGTGCTCATCGGCGCGTTCGTCGGCCCGACGGTCCGCCGCTACGCGCCCCGGGCGGCGCTGCTGGGCACCCTCGCCGGGATCTCGATCTCGTTCATCTCGATGCGCCCGGCGGCCCAGATGTGGGACATGGCCTGGGTGGCCCTGCCGGTGTTCGCGCTGCTGCTCATCGGGCTGCTCACCGACGTCCGGGTGCCGGGCAACCTGCCGATCAGCCTGGTGGCGCTGCTGGTCGGCACCGCGATCGCCTGGATCGGTGGTGCGATGTCGGTGCCGGACGTGACCGCGGCGACCAGGGACATCGCGCTGTCGCTGCCGGGCTTCCAGCTGGACCGGCTGTTCTCGGGGCTGGCCGACATCGGCCCGCTGCTGGCCACCGCGATCCCGCTGGGGGTCTACAACTTCACCGAGGGCATGACCAACGTGGAGAGCGCCGCGGCGGCCGGCGACAGCTACAACCTGCGCAGCGTCCTGCTCGCCGACGGCACCGGCGCCATCATCGGCTCGGCGCTCGGCTCGCCGTTCCCGCCCGCCGTCTACATCGGACACCCCGGGTGGAAGAAGGCCGGCGGCCGCAGCGGCTACTCGGTGGCCACCGGCGTGGTCATCGCGGCGCTCTGCTTCGGCGGCATGTTCGCCCTGCTCGGCGCGGTCCTGCCGATCCCGGCGATCGTCCCGATCCTGCTCTACATCGGCCTGCTGATCGGCGCCCAGGCGTTCCAGTACAGCCCGCGCGCGCACGCCGCCGCCATCGTCGCGGCGCTCATCCCGAACCTGGCGGCCTGGGCGACGGGCCTGATGGACAACGCGCTGGCCGCCGCGGGCACCACCGCCGACCGGGTCGGGGAGGCCACCCTGGAGGGCGCCGGCGTGGTGTACCACGGCCTGATGGTGCTGGGCGAGGGCGCGATCCTGGCCGGCCTGGTGCTGGGCGCCGTGGTGGCGTTCATCATCGACAAGCGGTTCGTCTCCGCGGCGGTGGCCGCCCTCGGCGGGTCGGCGCTGTCGTTCATCGGGCTGATCCACGGCGCGAAGGTCGAATGGAACGCCAACGGCCAGGTGGCGCTGGGCTACCTGTTCCTCGCCGCCGTCTGCGCCGCGTTCGCGCTGCTGCGGCAGCCACCGCGGGTGCCCGAACCGGACGAGCTCGACCTGGACCGGCAGCACGGCGCCGCGGCCGAGCTGCCCGCCCCGGTTGAGCCGCCCGCCCCGGTCGAGCAGCCCGTCGCGGTCGCCACCGCGACCGCCCTGCCGGCTGGCAGAAGATGGTTCCCTACTCGCAAGGTCAAGAAACAGTCTGTTGGACAGCATTACTGAGGTGCCGGCCGGGCCGACGGCTACACGCTCGTGTCCTCGGTGCCGTTGGACTTCTCACTGACCGCGTCACATACCAGCCCGTCGCGGCCGCCACCGCGACCGCCCTGCCGGTTGGCAGGAGACGGCTCCTTACTCGCAAGGTCAAGAATCTCCACTGAACCGGGACGGTTCACCGTCGATCCACTCGCGCCGGGTCGTACGGGAGTCCGTTAAGCGGGCTCGTCCACCGCGTGCAGCATCCGAGCGGCGGCATCCCGGACGATCTGCCGCTCCTAGGAAGTCAACTCCGCGGCGCGGTTTTCCACGATCCAGGCGACTCTCGGCAAATCGTGCAGCACTCATGGGTGAGCCGTTCGCCAGGGGACCAGAGCAGAGAAGCACCCCGTGAGGTCATGCCTTCGAGGCTAGGCTCGACGCCGGCCACCAGTCCAGAATCCGGCAACCGAGCGAGGGGTCTGATTTCATGGTTGGCCCTGCAGCTTCTCGACCGCTTTGCGCGCGGTTGACCTGGTCAGGTCGGTGTCGATGGAGGCGTAGCCGACCTGACTGATGAGCAGGAGCGTCTCACCGTGCCGCACGGCCACGAGGTCCTGGTAGAGGTCGATATCGGCGATCGTCGGGTGGCCGGTGAGCCGGACCGCTGCGGCGGCGTCTCCCAACCTGTCGATGGTCAGCGTGGAGACGGTGAACTCGATGGTGCCGACCGTGTCGTCGTGGGTGCTGAAGGTCGCGCAGCTGCCGGCTACAGACTGGATGGCGGAGACGCGCTGCTGGGCTTCGCCGGGTTCGAGCTGGATGAGCCGTTCCCTGATGTACGGGCCGAGGGCGCCAGCCTTGAACAGCACCTGTGCGTGGTCGCGGGCACCCCGTTCGGCATCGATGTCGAGCTGGGGGCAGCCGGTTGTCGCGTCGGTCCCGGTGGGGTCGTTGGCGACGACGAAGCCGGGCGGCAGGTCGGAGGTGGTCAGCAACGCCGCCTGGAGGCTGCCCGCCGGTGTGCTGGCCGCCGGTGCGCTGCTCGCTCCGGCCGGCGGCGAGGCGGGCGGTGCGGGGGCGCCGCCGATGCAGGCGCTGAGGAGGAGCGCGAGCCCGGGGGCGGCCAGGGC
>JBKOWA010000611.1:0-2634 GCA_046724155.1 Actinomycetota bacterium | reverse complement strand
GCGCGGGCCCGAGCTGCGGGGTCCCCGCGGAAACGCGGAGCTTGCGGAGCGTTTTCGTGGGGTGCAGGTGCGGGGTCCCCGCGGAAACGCGGAGCTTGCGGAGCGTTTTCGTGGGGTGCAGGTGCGGAGCGAGCGCGGAGGCGAGCAGATGGGACACAGACCGGACGAGAGCAACGGGCAGGACGACCCGGAGTGGCAGCGTGTCATCGCCAAGTGGCAGCTCGGCTGGTCGGATGAGGCGGACGGTGCTGTTGCCGAGGCCCGGTCGGCGCTGCTGTCCGGCCGGCTGGAAGAGGCGTGGCACGCCTTCGAGCTGACCCATCCTCGCAACGCGCACGGCCACGTGGGCCGCGGCGACGTGTTGCTGGCCAGCGGCCAGATCGCGGGTGCCGCAGAGGAGTACCAGCGGGCGATCGAGATGGCGCCGGCCGACCCGATGGGCTGGCTCGGGCTGCTCAACGCCAAGGTGGTGGCCGGGGAGGCCGGCACGGCGGCGCAGGAGCTGGAGGCACTGGTGGCCCGGCGGCCGGACGACCCGGCCTGCCGCTGGTATCTCGCGCACGCCTGGTACGCCGCCACGGTGCAGGCGCGGGGTGTGACACCCGACCACCGGCTGGTCATCTGCAACGAGGCGCAGGCGGCGCTGTGCGAGCGAGCCGCCCGCCGCATCCTGGAGCTGCAGGTGCCGGATCCCGCCCTGGAGGCGGACGCCACCCGGCTGCTGGCCGAGGTGCGGGACAGCCAGGCGTGGGCGTGGGCCGGCGGCTTCGCACCGGCTGTCGCGCTGGTGGTCGCCGCCGGGCTGGGTGCTGTCGTCTTCGGCGGGCTGACCGGGAACGTGCCGGTGGTGGCCGCCGCCGCCCTGCTCGGCGCGCTGGCGCTGCTCGCCGTGGTCCTGCGGTTCCGCCGCCCCGCCTGGCGGATCTCCGCCGGGCCGGACCTGCTGCGTCCGGGGATGGCCGCCCGCTGACCTCGATTGCTCGGCTCCGCGCTCGCTCCGCACCTGCACCCCACGGAAACGCTCCGCAAGCTCCACGTTTCCGCGGGGACCCCGCAGCTCGCCCGGCACCCCGGAGGAGACCCGACCGGGCTGCGATGCTCACTCGCTGTCGCCTCGCTAGGTTCTGTGTACCTTCCTGCCGGCCCGGCGTTCGGAGGATCGTGATGGCGCTGATGTTCCTCAACGGCGGTGGGATGCGGGGCGGGCCGCTGCACCCGCGGCTGCAGGGCGCACCGCTGGTCCGGCAGGCGCGTACCGCGGCGAGGTACCGCTTCTACGCCGTCGACGGCCGGTTCCCGGCGCTGGTGCCGGCCGACCCCGGCTTCCCGGTCCGCGGCGAGGTCTACGACGTGCCCCTGGCGGTGCTGCACGACGACCTGCTGCCGGCCGAACCACCGGAGCTGGAGCTGGCCGTCATCCGGCTTGACGACGGAACCGCCTGCCTGGGCATGGTGCTGCGCCGGCCGTACCAGCCGACCGCCGAGCTGACCGACATCTCCGAGCTGGGCGGCTGGCGGGCCTACCTGGAGCGCCAGCATGGCTGAGTACGACCTGGTGCTGCGCTCGGACCGGGTGCTGCTGCCGGACGGCGAGCGGCCGGCCGCGGTGGCCGTCCGCAGTGGACAGATCGCGGCGCTGGCCGGCCGGGGCGCCCGCCTGGACGCCGCGCAGGACGAGGACCTGGGAGCCGTCGCGCTGCTGCCCGGCCTGGTGGACACCCACGTGCACGTCAACGAGCCGGGTCGCACCGGGTGGGAGGGGTTCGCCACGGCCACCGCCGCCGCCGCGGCCGGCGGGGTGACCACGCTGCTGGACATGCCGCTGAACAGCATCCCGCCCACAGTGGACGGCGCCGCGCTGGAAGTGAAGCGGAAGGCGGCCGGTGGTCAGTGCTTCGTGGACGTCGGCTTCTGGGGCGGCGCGGTGCCGGGCAACCTGGCCGAGCTGCGCGGGCTGCACGAGGCGGGGGTGTTCGGCTTCAAGTGCTTCCTGGCACCGTCCGGAGTGGACGATTTCCCGCCGCTGGACTGGCCGGAGCTGGAGGACGTGCTGGCCGAGCTGCACGACCTGGGCGCGCTGCTGGTGGTGCACGCCGAGGACGGCGGCAAGCTGCGCCCGACCCCCGCCAGCCCGCGGTACGCCGACTTCCTGGCCAGCCGGCCACCGTCCACAGAGGACAGTGCGGTGGCCAGGCTGGCCGGGCTGGCACTGCTGGCCGACACCCGGGTGCACGTGCTGCACCTGTCGTCGGCGAGCGCGCTGCCGCACCTGGCCACCGCCCGCGCCGACGGCGCCCCGGTCACCGCCGAGACCTGCCCGCACTACCTGACGCTGGCCGCGGAGGACGTGCCCGACGGCGGGACCGAGTTCAAGTGCTGCCCGCCGGTCCGGGACCGGGCCAACGCCGACCGGCTGTGGCAGGGCCTCGCCGGCGGGACGCTGAGCTGCGTGGTGTCCGACCACTCGCCCTGCCCGGCCGAGCTGAAGCGCGGCGACTTCGCCGCGGCCTGGGGCGGCATCGCCTCGCTGCAGCTCGGCCTGCCGCTGGTGTGGACCGCGGCCCGGCGGCGCGGGGTGCCGCTGGCCGACGTGGTCCGGTGGATGTCCGACGCGCCGGCCCGGCTGGTCGGGCT
>JBKOWA010000252.1:0-1752 GCA_046724155.1 Actinomycetota bacterium | reverse complement strand
CCTGATGTCCAAGGTGCGCGGCAGCTTCACCGACTTCGCCGGCGAGCTCACCGTGGCCGAGGACCTCGGCCTGTCCGGCGCGACCGCGACCATCCAGACCGCCTCCGTGGACACTCGCAACGAGACCCGGGACAACGACGTGCGGTCCCCGCAGATCCTCGACGTCGAGCGCTACCCGGCGATGACGTTCACCACCACCGGGGTGCGCGCCGGCGGCGACCGGCACCTGGTGGACGGCACGCTGACCATCAGGAACGTGGCCCGCCCGGTCACCCTGGCGGTCGAGTTCAACGGCTCCGGCACCGACCCGTGGGGCGGCACCCGGGTCGGGTTCACCGCGAGCACCCAGGTCAGCCGCAAGGACTACGACATCGAGTTCAACGTGCCGCTGCAGGGCGAGAAGGTGCTGCTCGGCGACCGGGTGGACATCCAGCTCGAAATCCAGGCCGTCCGGAAGTAACGGCACCGACGCTCCCGAGGAGGACACATGCCGGCCGTCACGGCGGACACGCTGACCCTGACCAGACTGCCCGGGCTTCCCGACCGGGAGACCGCATGGCGGCCGGTGGTACGCACCGTCACCGCGCAGCGGTTCCTGGAGGGTGAGGGGTTCGCGGTGCGGCGCCCGTTCCCGGGCAGCGACCTCGCGCTCGCCGACCCGTTCCTGCTGCTGGACCACATGGGCGCGGTGGAGTACGGGCCGGGTGAGGCGAAGGGCACCTCCTGGCACCCGCACCGCGGGTTCGAGACGGTGACTTACATCATCGACGGCGCGTTCGCCCACCAGGACACCACCGGCGGCGGCGGCCTGATCGCGGACGGCGCCACCCAGTGGATGACCGCGGGCGCCGGCATCCAGCACATCGAGCAGCCGACCCCGGAGCTGGTCGCCACGGGCGGGTTGTTCCACGGCGTGCAGCTGTGGGTGAACCTGCCCCGGGCGCAGAAGTGGGTGCCGCCGCGGTACCAGGACATCGCCGCCCGGGACGTGGCGCTGCTGTCCAGCGCGGACGGCGGCTCGCTGGTCCGGATCATCGCCGGTGAGCTGGCCGGGCACGCCGGCCCCGGCATCACCTACACCCCGATCACCTACCTGCATGCCACGGTCAGCCCCGGCGCCCGGCTGGACCTGCCCTGGCCGGCCGACTTCAGCGCGCTGGTGTACGTGCTGGCCGGCCGCGGCCTGGTCGGGCCGGAGGGCCGGCCGCTGGACGAGGGCCAGCTCGCGGTGTTCGGCGCCGGCGACGCGCTGTCGGTGCGGGCCGCGGACAGCCAGCCGGTCGCCGCGGCGGGCGGCTGGGAGATCCTGGTCCTGGGCGGGCTGCCGATCCGGGAGCCGGTCGCCCGGTACGGCCCGTTCGTGATGAACACCAAGGCGGAGATCATCCAGGCGGTCGAGGACTTCCAGGCCGGCCGGATGGGCACCATCCCGGCCCGGCAGGTCCCGCACCGCACCACCGCCGACGAGCCCCTGCCCCCGGCCTGACTCCCGAGGCGGCCCCAAGCGCCCCGCCGCGCCCGGAACCACGGGCCGACGGGGCGCTGGCGTGGTCAACTGGTGCTGCCGGCGTCACCTTCGCGCCGCCCCGGCGATCGCGCTCCAGGCGCGATATGCGGCACCGCCCCAGTTTATTGGGTCGTCTCTACACGCTGGCGGCGTGACCCGAGTTCTGACCACCCCAGGCACAAGGCTCTCAATCGAACAGATCCCATACGCCTGGCGACCGAGGTAGCTACCGCAGTTCCACACCC
>JBKOWA010000129.1:0-2439 GCA_046724155.1 Actinomycetota bacterium | reverse complement strand
GCTGCGGCCCTCGCCGGCCCGGCGCCGGCACCGGATCGCCACCGGTCGCGGTCACGGGTCCTCCTCGATGCCGGCCCGCCGCCGGTAGCCGGCGACGAGCTCCAGCAGCGCCGGCCCGCGCGGGCGCCGGCCGGGCCGGATGTCGCAGGTGGCCGCCTTCGACTCCTGGATGTGCACGTTGGGGTCCAGCACCACCGGCAGCAGGTCGTTCGCCGCGTCGCCGACCGACAGCCCGTTCGGCCCCCAGTGGTACGGCAGGCCGACCTGGTGCACGGTCCGCCCGCCGACCCGCAGCGGCCGCATCCGGCGGGTGACCAGCACCCGGGCCTCGACCGCGGCGCGGGCGGTGACGATGGTGGCCCAGCCCAGGTGCTCGAGCCTGCGCTCGGCGGCCAGCTCCGGGGAGACCTCGCAGAAGAACTCCGGCTGCAGCTCGGCCAGGAACGGCAGGGTGCGGCTCATCCCGCCGGCGGTGTGGTGCTCGGTCAGCCGGTAGGTGGTGAACACGTACGGGAAGACATCGCCGCCGGCCGGGTGGTACCGGTTGTTCGGCACGTCGTACACCTCCCGGACCGGGTTGACCCGCTGCCCGTACAGGGGATTATCGACCGGCGACTCGTGCGGCTCGTAGTGCGCGGGCAGCGGCCCGTCGGCCAGCCCGGCCGGGGCGAACAGCCAGGCCAGCCCGTCCGCCTGCATGATGAACGGCTCGGTGCCGGCGATGGCGTCCTGCGCCCGGGCGCCATCCGGCGGCCGGTAGTCCGGCGGCTTGGTCGGCTCGAAGTCCGGCACGTCCGCGCCGGTCCACCTCCCCGCCGCGGCGTCCCACCAGACGTACCGCTTCCGCTCGCTCCACGGGGTGCCGTCCGGGGCGGCCGAGGCCCGGTTGTAGAGGATCCGCCGGTTGGCCGGCCAGGCCCAGCCCCAGTCCGGGGCGACCCAGCTCTGCTCGCGGCCCGGGCGCCGGCTGGCGGCGTGGTTGGTGCCGCCGGCGTACACCCCGCAGTAGATCCAGCAGCCGCAGGCGGTCGAGCCGTCGTCGGCCAGCTCGGTGAACGCCGACAGCAGGCCGTCCGGCCCGGTCACGCCGACCCTGCGACCGTTGATCTCCTGCAGCACCGCCTCCGCGGACGGCTCCTCGTCCGGCCCCTCGGTCGGGTAGTCCCAGGTGAGGTCGAGCAGCGGCCGGTCCCGCTCCGCGTCGAACGCGGGTATCCCGCTGCCCGCCTCGGGTGCTGGTACCTCGCCCGAATGGGGTACGGACGCGCCGCCTGCCGCGGAATCGGACTGCTCGAGTGGCTCTGCGCCTGGTGCGGGTGTCCCGCTGGGTTGCTCGGATGCGGGTGTCCCGCCAAGTACGGCCGCGGATGCCGCGGCGCCGGCCAGCTTCTGCCGGATCAGCCGGCCCAGGTGGTAGTAGAACCACAAGTCGCTGCGCGCGTCGCCGGGCGGCTCGACGGCCTTGTGGTGCCACTGCAGCAGGCGCTGGGTGTTGGTGAACGTGCCGTCCTTCTCGGTGTGCGCGGCAGCCGGCAGGACGAACACCTCGGTGCCGATCTCCTCGGTGCGCAGCTCGCCGGTGGCCACCTCGGGGCCGTCCTTCCAGAACGTCGCGCTCTCGACCAGCTGCAGGTCGCGGACCACCAGCCAGTCGAGCCGGGCCAGCGCGAGCCGCTGCAGCCGGCCGTTCGCCGAGCCGACCGCCGGGTTCTCGCCCACCAGGAAGTAGCCCTTGCACTCGCCCGCGAGCTGGTTGAGCACGGTCTGGTAGGTGCCGTGGTCGCCGGTCAGCCGGGGCAGGTAGTCGAAGCAGAAGTCGTTGTCCGGGGTGGCCGCGTCACCCCAGTACGCCTTGAGCAGGCTGACCACGTAGGACCGCATGTTGCCCCAGAAGCCGGTCCGGCCGGCGTCCGCGGCGACATAGCTGTCCAGGTCCAGGTGCTGGTGGGCGTGCGGCATCGGGAGGTAGCCGGGCAGGATGTTGAACAGCGTGGGGATGTCGGTGGAGCCCTGGATGCTGGCGTGCCCGCGCAGCGCCATGATCCCGCCGCCGGGGCGGCCGATGTTGCCCAGCAGCGCCTGCAGGATCGAGGCGGTGCGGATGTACTGGGCGCCGACGGTGTGCTGGGTCCAGCCGACGGAGTAGACGAACGCGGTGGTGCGCTCCCGCCCGGAGTTGGCGGTGACGGCGTCGGCGACCCTGCCGAACAGCTCCGGGGACACCCCGCAGACCTCGGCCACCAGCTCCGGCGTGTAGCGGGCAAAGTGCCGCTTGAGCACCTGGTACACGCAGCGCGGATGCTGCAGGGTGGGGTCCCGTTTCGGCTTGCCCCCGGTGCTCGCCCCGCTGCTGCCGTAGGTGTCGGCCCGGGCGGTCTCCTGGTGCGCCCGCCCGCCGTGCTGGCCGCCGGGCCCGTCCCCGCCCCCGGAGCCGCGCCC
>JBKOWA010000572.1:0-4820 GCA_046724155.1 Actinomycetota bacterium | reverse complement strand
GTCACCACGTTCACCACGATGGCGGACGGCAACCCGCGCAGCCTGTTCGCGGACGCCCTGGTAGCCCTGTTCGACGCGATCATGTCGACCATGCGCTGGCGCGCCAGCGAGCCGGTAGCGCCGGCGCCCTAGGCCGCCAGGAAGACAGCGGGGGACCGAGCGCTCGGCTCGCCCGGTCCCCGGCGGGTCTTCTGGTTCAGCCGGCCTCACCCTCAGCGGGACGGGAACGGTCCGGCCGGGCCCGGCCAGCCGTCACCGCTCGAGCGGCTCCAACCAGTAGTCATGGACCGTTGGAGCGGTCCGCGCCTGGTAGATCCATGCCTCGTGCCGCCGCATCTCCCGCAGCAGCCGTCGCTGGGGGGTGTCGAGGACGTACCGGAATGCCCGGACGAGGCTGGAAGATTGGTGCTCGGGTGGGCTTGCGGTGAGTGTAGTCGCCATGGTGGTCCCCCAGTCAGCATTGACGGCCGGCCTTGAGTCTGCGCCTTCCTCCTGCGCGGAACATCCCTGAACTCAGGGATCTGTTGCCGGCTCAATGAAACAGGTGCCGGCCGGCAGAACAGAACGCCGCAATCGGTGCGGGTGCAACCTGCCGACCTGCATTCAGGGAGGCGGGCCGGACCGCCGGCCCCGGGCTCTTGTTGACGAGGTGGGCCACGGGCTGCATCGTGGTAGTGCGACAGATTGACCGACGCACCGAACCTCCGGACAGCATTGGCAGTGCCACACTGACATACCCTTCCTATTGCTCACAAATGGCCGGCAGCGGTGTCCCGCCGCCCGATCCTCCGTTCCACGGACGCGAGGGTGAGCTGGACCTGCTGCGGGAGCTCCTCGCCCGGACCACCGGCGGCCCGCTGCACGCCCTCGTCATCGAGGGGGAGGCCGGTGTCGGGAAGAGCCGGCTGCTGCGACAGCTACAGGCCGACGCCCGCGGGCGGGGTTTCCGGGTGCTCGCCGGCGCAGCGCAGGAGCTGGAACGCAGCCGGGCGTTCGGTGTCTTCTTCGAGCTGGCCCGCAACCAGGTGGAAGAGGGGCCAGCGGGGACGGTGTTCGAAAACCTGCTGAAGCTCGGCGCGACCGCGGGAACCCAGGGCGGGGAGGGCGGCTACGCCGTCACCGAGGAGGTGCTGGCGTGCCTGGCGACATGCGCCGCGCGGGCGCCCGTGCTGCTGTGCCTGGAGGATCTGCACTGGGCGGATATCTCCACCATCGCCACCACGGGCGCACTGGTCGCCAGGCTCGGTGATCTGCCGCTCGTCGTATTGGTCACACTGCGCTTGGCCCCACGCCCCCGCGAGGTCGACCACCTGCTCGAGCGGTTGCGCGCCGCCGGCGCCGGAATGTTTCGCTTGCCACCATTGCCGGAAGATGCGGTCCTGCGGATCGCCGGTGCGATTCTCGGCGCAGCACCCGGGCTGCAGCTCCGGGAGCGGATCGCGGCCGCCGCCGGTAACCCGCTGTTCGTCGTCGAACTGCTGCGGGCACTGCAGCAGGAAGGGCTCATCTCGAAAGTGGACGACACCGCAGAGGTCACCCGGCGGCTGGTCCCGGTCAACCTCAGGCAGACACTGCTGCGGCGGTACAGCTTCCTGACCCCGGATACCTTGGCGCTACTGCGGATGGCAAGTATCCTCGGGCCGTCCTTCTCGATTACCGAGCTGGCCGCGGTGTGCGAGCGGCGCCCCCCGCAGCTGATGGCACAGCTCCAGGAGGCCGTTTCCACCGGGCTGGTGGAGGAGTCCGGCGAAAACCTGGCGTTCCGGCATGACCTCTTCCGGCAGGTGCTCTACGAGGACCTGCCGGTGGCGTTGCGGATCGCATTGCACCGGGAGGCAGGGCAGGCGCTGGTGGCCGTCGGCGCCACGGTCACCCGGATCGCCGAGCAGCTGATGGTCGGCGACCCGCAGGGCACCCAGACCATCGACTGGCTATGCCGGGCTGCGCGGGAGACCGCGACCCGGTCCACGCCCCTCGCGGTGCGCTGGTACGAGCGGGCGCTGAACGCCGCGGGTGCCGGTCATCAGCGCGAGGCGGCCATCATCTCGGAGCTGGTGCCGCAGCTGGTCCTGCTCGGCCGGGTCGCGCAGGCGCAGGAGGCCGCCGCCCGGGCCTTGCGGCGCACCGACGACCCCTCGCTCTCGGTGCGCCTGCGGGTGGCCGTCGCCCACGCGCTGACCCGGCAGGGGCTGTGGACCGCGGCCAAGGAACAGCTCGAGCTCGCGGCCTCCCGGCTCCAGGACCCCACCGCCGTTGCGGTCGCCTCGGCGCCGCTCACCTTCCTCCGGCTCCTCACCGGAGAGGCGGTGGCCGCGGTGGCCCAGGCGGAACGTTCGCAGGCGGCGGCCGAGGCGGTGCACAACCAGCTGGCCGTCGCCACCTGCCTGATGACCAGGACCCTGGGTGCGAGCGCGGCCGGCGACACCGAGAACGCCATCGCACTGGGCTTACGCTGCCTCGACGTGACCGCGGGGCTGCGGAACTCCTTCCGCGGCCTCCTGCAACCGGAACTGTGCCTTGGCGTGGCCTACCTGGACGCGGACCGGTTGACCGACGCGGAACGCAGCTTCCGGGACGGGTTCGCCCAGGCGACCCGGGTGGGAGCGACCGGCCTGCTGCCGTACCTGCAGGCCAACCTGGCGATCCTGCGCCTGCACACGGGCGCCTGGGACGACGCCGGCTCGGAAGCCGAGGCATGCCTGGAGCTGGCCACGCGCGCCGGCACCCGGTGGACCCTGCATGCGCTGGCGGTCCGCATCCGGGTCTCGATCTCCCGCCGCGACTTCCGCGCCGCGGCGCGCCTGCTCGCCGCCGCCGAGGCCGAGCTGCGGGAGTCGGGCCACATCATGGGCGCCAACTGGGTGTTGTGGGCCACGGCGCTGCTGCGGGAGGCAGAGGGGCAGCATGCCGAGGCCGGCGCGACCGCTGCCCGGGCGTGGGAGGTGCTCCCGGAGCTCCGGTTCCTGCACACGAACTGGATGCTCCCCGTCGATCTGCTGCGGCTCACGCTCCGCGTCGGCGATGCCCGCACCGCCGCCGCGATCGTCGAGGAAACCGAGTCGATGGCGGCACGCATCCGCACCGCCAGTGCGGCCGGTGCCGCGCTGCGGTGCCGCGCGCTGCTGCACGGCGACCTCCAGTCGGCGCTCGGCGCGGTGGCCGCCTACGCCGCGGTGAACCGTCCGGTGGAACGTGCCCTGGCCCAGGCGCAGGGCGCGCTGGCGCTGGCCAAAGCGGGCCGCCTGGCCGAGGCTCGCGACCAGCTCCGGGATGCGCTGCACGCGTTTGCCGCATTCGGCCTCAAGCACGAGGAGAAGTGGGTCACCGCGGCGATGCGGACCTTCGGGATCCACCCGGGTCGCCGCCGTTCGCCCAAACTGGCTACCGGCTGGGACGCACTCACCGCAACCGAGCTGACGGTGGTCAGGCTGGCGGCGCAGGGCCTGTCCAATCCCGAGATCGCCGCCCGGCTGTTCATTTCCCGGTACACCGTTGAAACGCATCTGAAGCATGTCTTCCACAAGCTCGGCATCTCGTCCCGGGTGGCCCTGGCGAACGAGGTCGCCCGCCATGCCGAACGCCCGCCCAACCAGTGACGGCGGCTGCTCAACCGGTGCGGTGGCATTTGCCCAAGGCGGGTGCGCCTTGCTGGCGTTGCCTCGCGGGGTGAGCAGTCGGGTGCGTCCGTATCCTGTGCGGCGTGGCTGAGGAGGAGGAGCTGCCGGAGCCGAGCCTGGCCGACCCGTGGGCGGCGCACCTGCCCGGCCAGGAGCTGGTACCCGCCTACCTTGTCTCGCGGTTCGCCGCGCAGTACCGGGTGATCGTCGAGGTCCTGCTGGAGGCGCAGGAGACGAGCCTGACCGGGGTGTCCTTCGACGAGGTGCTGGCCCGGGTGCGGACTCACCTGGGCACTGTGCTGCCCGCGGAGCTCGCCGACCGGCTGGTCGGTGCCGAGGGTTTCAGCCTGGACGCCCGGCTGGACCGGCTGGTCCGGTGGGGGGTGCTGACCCGGTGGCAGGATCCGGCCCGCACCGGCGAGGACTTCCTGCGCCGCCGTGACCGGTACCAGCTCACCCCCGCGGCCGCCCGGCTGCATGCGTTCTGGACCGCGGAGCTGGCAGCCGAGGAGGACGTGGCGGCGGACCTGACGCTGGCGCCGCGGGCGATCCACGACCGGCTGGAGATGTTCGCCGGCGCGGTCCGCGAGCGCCGCTACCCTGCCGCGGCGGCGGAGTACCAGCAGGTCATCACGCTGCACCACGGCATGGGGCTGGCGGCGCGCAGCTGGCAGCGCAGCCTCGCGCACGCCCTGTCCGGCGGGCCGGACCCGGACAAGCAGCAGATCCTGTGGCGCACCCTGCAGTCCTACGTCGGCATGTGGGGCGAGCAGGTCGACGTGCACACCCCGCGGATCGCCGCGCTGGTCGGCGAGCTGAGCCCGGTGCTGACCGAGCCGGTGTGGCGGGCCTGCGTGCGCGCCGCGCTGGCCGAGGACACCCCGGCCGAGGTCATCGACGCGCAGGCGGACCGGTGGGCGCGCACCTGGACGGCGTTATCCGGCTGGTTCGCCGGCGGGCAGGCGCAGGCCCGGCGGCTGCGGGCCCAGCTGCGCGACGTGGTGGCGCCGTGGGCGCGCAACATGCACATCCTGATGGACACCGGTGGCACGGTCACCCGGCGCGCCGAGCTGCTGCAGCTGGCCCGGGCGATCGAGCGGGCCCCCGATGACGAGGCGGCGTGGCAGCTGTGGGACACCGCGGTCGGCGTGTTCCCGGCGCGGCACCTGCTGCTGCCGGCGGACGCGGCGGACGACCACGCCC
>JBKOWA010000408.1:0-7644 GCA_046724155.1 Actinomycetota bacterium | reverse complement strand
GACAGGGCCTCCTCGGCGTCCGGACCGGCTCCCGCGGCCGGCAGCCCGGCGTGGGCCAGCGCGGCCAGCGTCTCGGCCAGCCCGCGGCGGCCGAAGTCCAGGACGTGGTTGTTCGCCAGCGCGCACACGTCGGGGCGGGCGACCCGCAGGCAGTCGAGGTTGGCCGGGTTCATCCGGTAGTGCACGACCTTGCCGGGCGCGAACTCGCCGCTGCAGGTAATGGCGGTCTCCAGGTTGACCACCCGTACGTCCACCCGCCCGCCGGTGAGCACCGCCAGCGCGTCCCCCCACGGCCACCCGGCGCCGACCGGCCGCGGAACCGGGCCGTTGACCGCCTCCGCCAGCTCGACGTAGGTCCGGGCATCACGCACCCACGGCTCCTGCAACACCGGGTCCCCGGGATGCGCCAGGATCTGGTCGACCCCCCGGCCGAGCATCACGTCCCCGCACAGGCCCACCATGACCAGCCTGTCCCGCACACCGTCCATGGTCGCCTGCTCCGGCATCCCCAGCCAGCCCCGACCGGCGCCCATATTTCGAGGGTCACAGTGAGCGCGTACCGGCGACCCGACGACTACCTTGGTCGGTGAGCGGATGTCGACTCACGTAGGCAGGGGGCCGAGCGGTGAAGGTGAGAATCCTTCTGCTTTGCGCGGCGTGGGTGGCCCTGGCAGCGTGTAGCGCTCCGACAGATTCCGGATCATCGCCGGGTTCGCCGGCGTCGGGGACCAGGGCGACCGCCTCGGTGCCTGCCGTCGTCGGCAATCGACTGGTCGATGCCGAACGCACGCTGGTGGCGGCCGGCTTCGACGACATCAAGCGCGTCGACGCAACCGGGCAGGACCGCACCGTGGTCAAGCCGGAGAACTGGGTGGTCCGCTCACAGGATCCTGCACCGGGCACCCGGGCCGGCACCCACACAAAGATCACTCTTGGAGTCGCCAAGCCCACCGACGCTTCGGCCGGACCCTCCGCAGCCTCGGGCGTCATCCCGGATGTCGTCTGCCGGGACCTCCAGAAGGCCCAGGACACGCTGCAGGCCGCCGGCTTCTACAACCTGGACTCCGAGGATGGCACCGGCCAGGGCCGGGCTCAGATCATCGACAGCAACTGGGTCGTCATCAGGCAGTCGGCACCACCCGGCAGCCGTCCCGACCCCGGCACCAGGATCGTCCTGACCACGGTCAAGTTCGGCGAACCGACAGGCGCCGCCGGCTGCCGGAGCTAGGGTCGTCATGCCGGCCACCAGGTCGGCGACCAGCCCGCGATATGCGCGGCGAACACGGCACCGGTGAAGACAAGGCAGGGCGCGACGACCGCGCGCTCGACGACGGAGCCGGTGTCGATCGCGCCGAACCGGATCCGGCCGGGGTAGGGCCACAGCAGCGGTACGCCTCGTTCGGTCAGCGCGTCGCCGAGGATGTGGGCGAGGCAGCCGAGGCCGACCGCAGGACCGAGCCAGGCGAGGGTGCCGCCGGCGGCGTGCAGCACATACAGCGCACCAACTGCCGCCAGCACCGCGGCGGAGATGGTGTGGGTCACCCCGAGTGCGGCCAACGCCAGCGCGGCCAGAAGTACCACCGGGACCGCCGACCACCAGGTCCCGCCCGATCCCAGCTGCCAACCGGCCACGCCGGCGGCCACGGCGAAGACGAGGGAGTGCGTCGCGTGCCGGTGGCCACCGCTGACCCGGGCGACACCGCGGGCCAGCCCGTGGGTGACCGGCCCGAGCGCGTGCGCCACGGTGGAGCTCGGATGGTCCAGGTCGGGGAGCATCGCCGCGCCGGCGCAGACCAGCGCGGCAGCCGCCGTCTCCGCTACTCCGTGTGAGGCCAGCGCCGGTGCGAACCGGTCGACCATCCCGGCCGCCGCCAGCCACAGCACGGCGCCGGAGATCGCGTGCGTATGCCCCATCACGGAGCGGCACCATACCGGGTGAACACGTGAGAGCATGGGTCTGGTGCCGAATATCACAATTACTGAATTCCGTACGATGCCTTACGAGCTCGTTGTCGCGGGTTTAACAGATTGTCGTCGGGTAGCCGACCAGGTCCGCGCTCATGACGGAGCGCGTTATTGAGGCCAACTTTCTGGTGCGCTAAGTCGAACCTTCGGCCGCGACCGTCGGCGCACCCGCCCAGGGGCAGTACCGTTCCACTCTGGATGACGATGTCGCAGCACCGGCGGTGGACCTGTGGATAACAGCAGGGGCGGGTGGGTTCGCCGCTGCCACCACCGTGGCGACGAGCCGAGTCGCTGGTCACGACCCTGGATATTTGCGTCCGCGGCAAGCAGCGGGAGACTCAGCATGACAGTTGCGACGGCGCACGGTCGGCGCACGAACGAGGTCGGGCTCAGTCGGTGAGCCTCGGCGGAGGGGCGGTGCGATGAATCAGGTGCTGCGGTGGCTGCGGCGCAGGTTGCCGCTGCTCCTGCTGCTGGCAGCGCTGGCCTGGATCATCACGGTGATCGTGCTGATCACGGTCAACCCGGTCACGGGAACCCAGTAACCCGATTGGCTGACCGGGCGGGCGGCCTCGCACGGGGAGCAGACAGGGAGATGCGGATGGTTGACGCGAACAGCGGGCGGAGCGGCGGCGGGCACGCCGCGTCGGGGCGGCCGTGGTCGGCACCGCTGAAACGAGTGGTCACCCGCGTGCTCAACGCCGACGGCGGCGTGCCTCCAGCCGCGTCGGGGCGGTTGTGGTCCGCACCGCTGAAACGGATGGTCACCCGCATGCTCAGCGCCGACGGCGGCGCGCCTTCAGCTGCGCCGGCCCACCACGGCCAGGGTGCCTGCGTGGTCGACTGCGCGGTCTACGCCGGCGGGGTCCGGCAGGAGGCGCCGTCCGGCTATGTCGAGGCGTACGCGGCGGCGCAGAAGCTCCCGGAGGCGTTCGTGTGGCTGGGGTTGCACGAGCCGAGCCCGGCCGACCTGGCCGATGTCGCCACCGTGTTCGGGCTCGACGACCTGGCGGTGGAGGACGCGCTGACGGAAGATACCCGACCCAAGATCGAACGGTACGGGGAGGTGACGTTCTTCGCGCTGGGTACCTCCCGGTACGTGGAGCATCCGGAGCTGACCGAGACCTCGGAGGTGGTGGAGACCGGCGCGGTGATGATGTTCATCGGCCCCCGGTTTGTGATCACCTTCCGGCGTGGGGCGCCCGGTGCGCTGGGGGCGGTGCGCGCCGACCTGCAGGCCCAGCCGGACCTGCTGGCGCGGGGGCCGTGGGCGGTGGCGTACGCGGTCTGCGACCGGCTCGTGGACAGCTACCTGGAGGTGTCGGCGGCGGTGGAGGTCGACCTGGACACGTTGGAGACGCACGTGTTCGCCCCGCATGCCAGCAGCAATATCCCGCACATCTACCAGCTCAAGCGGGAGCTGATGGAGTTCAAACGGGCGGTGGCGCCGTTGCAGCAGCCGATGACGGAGATCGTGGCGGATCGCACCCTGGTGCCCACGGAGATCCGCCGCTACTTCCGTGACGTCAACGAACATCTCACCCGGGTGGTGGAACGCATCGTCGCCTACGACGACCTGCTCAACTCGATCCTGCAGGCCCGGCTGGCCCAGGTGACCGTGGACCAGAACAATGACATGCGCAAGATCGCCGCGTGGGCGGCCATCGCCGCGACCCAGACCACGATCGCCGGCATCTACGGCATGAACTTCACGTACATGCCCGAGCTGCAGATGCGCTACGCCTATCCGGCCGTGCTGGTGATCATGCTCACCTCCGCGGTCGTGCTCTACCGGATGTTCCGCCGCTCCGGCTGGCTGTAGCCGGTGACACCGCGCCGAGCGTCTGCGGCGTGCAGGGCGCGGGTGACGGCCGCCGGGTGACCACGGTGGCCAGGTGCGCCCGGTACCGGAGGGTGCGAACCCGTCGTCGAGTGTCTGTGCCCGCCCCCGGGGCCGCATGGGTCCCCTCATCGAGGTCCGCTCGGTCAGCGGGTGAAGGGGCCGTAGAGGTGTTCGGTGATCTGCCAGAGTCTTGCGGCGGTGTGGGTGTCGTAGGAGGGTTCGGAGGACCGGGTGGGTACGGCGCGGTCGTAGTAGCCACCGTTGGTGCTGACCGGCTCGGTGGCGAGGGCGGCGACGGCGGGGGCGGAGCGGCGCGGGGAGATGGCCGTGAGCTGTGTGGCGAGGATGCGTATCCGCGGAAACGAAGGGGCGAGGACCTGTCTCGGTCCGAAGGAGCGGCCGATACCCGTGCGGACCAGGCCAGGGTGGATCGCGTTGGCAATCAGCTCGTGCCCGTGCCGGCGGACGAGTTCGTAGGTGAAGAGCAGGTTGGCGAGTTTGCTGCGACCGTAGGTCAGGAACGGGTCATAGCCCCGCGCGGAGTCGACATCGCTGAGATCCAGGGTGACCGGGCGGTTGTCGGCGCGGTTGTTGCGGTGGCTGGCGCTGTTGACGTTGACGATCCGGGGCCGGTCGTGGCCGTCGGGGTCTCCGGGCATCGCGCCGTTGCGTAGCAGCGGGAGCAGCCCGCTGGTGACGGCGAACGGCGCGAGGTGGTGGACGGCGAAGTTGAGCTCGCGGCCGTCGGCGGTGAGCCGGCGTTCGGGCGCCATGACGCCGGCGTTGTTGATGAGCGCGTCCACCTTGCCGGTGTGGTCGCCGACTGCCCGGACGAGCTCCGCGCAGCCGGCACGAGTGGCGATGTCGTACCGCAGGACCTGGGAGTTGGCGCCGAGGCGCCGGCGCAGCGCGGCGGCCCGTTTCGGGTTACGACCCACGGCCAGGACGCGATGGCCGCGGTGTGCCAGGTGCAGCGCCACCGCCTCGCCGATCCCGCTGGTGGCACCCACCACCACGATCGTGTGGAGGGTCACGGCTCTTGTGTCGGGGCGGTCCGGCACTCCAGCACGACCACGCCGGACTCCGACCGGACCGGTGTCGCCGGTGCCAGGCCGGACCGCCGTGCGAGGTCGGTGAGAGCCGGTGCGGTTCGCAGTCGCCCGCCGTGCAGAACCTGCGCTGTCAGGTCGGTCAGGGTGAACTCCGCCTCCGTGGTCGGGTGCCATTCCACGATGAGCGTCCGGCCGCGCGCACCGGCGGCTTCGGCGCACCGGCGGAGTATCCGCACCGCCTCGCCGTCACTCCAGTCGTTCAGCACGCTGACCAGGAGGTAGAGGTCGGCATCCGGCGGCAGGGGTTCGAAGAAGCTGCTCGTGAGAATCTCGGCGCGTTCGGCCAAGCCGGCCTCGGCGAGCATCGTGGCGGCCGCGGCCGCCGGACCGGGCCGCTCGACGAGCGTGCCGCGTAGGTGGGGATTGGTCGCGAGGATCCGGGTCAGCACGCTCCCGTTGCCGCCCCCGACGTCCGTCACCCGGTGGACCGACCACCAGGGATAGTCCAGGACCGCCGGCAGGGTCCGTTGCGCGGAATAGTTGGCCATGAACGCATCGAAGGAGGCGCCCAGCGCGGGGGTGGTGGCAAGGTCGGCCCAGTAGCTGCGGCCGAACACCTGGGAGTAGGAAGGCTGGCCGGTGCGTACGACGTCCGGCAGCCGGGCGGCGGCGCGTTCAGCGCGCCCGCTGATCCCGTCCGCGCGCAGCCATTGCGCCAGCCGCCCCGGATGGTCCGCACGCAGTAGCGCGGCCGGGTCGTTCGACGCGTACGTCCCGGTCGCGGCGTCGCGGACGAATACCCCACGGCACGCGAGATAGCGCAGCAGCCGGTCGAGTGTCTCGGGGTCGCTACCGGTGTCCTTGGCCAGCTCGCCGACGTCGCGGGGTCCGCGGGCGAGCAGATCCGGCAGGCGCAGCGTGATCGCCGCACGTACCGCGTGTGGCCACAGCACGTCGGTCAGCTTCCACAGCTCGCGTACGACCTGTTCGGGTGTGTCGCGATCGGGCACGCCGGCCTCCAGTTCACTCGTCCTGGCTGGGCTCACCAGGAGACCGGCAGGCGCAGCAGCTTCTCGACCAGCTGGGTGGTGCTCAGCTCCAGGTTCTCCAGTGGTTCGGCGAGCCGGAGCGTGGGAAAGCGGCGCAGCAGACCGGTGAATGCCTCCTGGAGTTGCACCCGGGCGAGGCTTGCGCCGACGCAGTGCCGGGGGCCGTGACCGAAGGCCAGATGCCGGGGACCAGCTCGGTCCGGGTCGAACCGGTCGGGGTCGAACCGGTCAGGGTCGAACTGGTCAGGGTCGGGGAAGGCAGCCGGGTCCCGGTTGGCGGCCGTGGCCATCAACAGCACCGCGTCGCCGGCGCGGATGGTGGCCGGGCCGATGGCGATCTCCTCCCGGGCATACCGGAGCAGGCCGAGCCGGGTGCCGAGCGGAGCGATGCGCAGCAGCTCTTCCACGGCCGCCGGCACCCGCGTGAGGTCATCGGTGAGCGCCCTGCGTGCCACCGGGTGCAGCAGCAGGAACAGGGTGCCGTAGTCGATGTGCGCCACCGTGGTGCCATGCCCGGCGAACAGCAGTGACACCGCGCTCAACACGATGTGGTCGGTGGTGAGCTGCCATTCTCGTTCGGCTGCGACCAGGTCGGAGATCACGTCCTCGCCCGGGTGCCTGCGTTTCTGTTCGATGAGGCCGTGCAGGTACTCGCGAAGCATCTCGAACGCGGCGGCGGAAGCCTCCGCGTCATAGATGTCGTCCAGGCGGTCGGCCCAGCTTCCGAACAGTGGTCGGTCTTCGAACGGCACGCCGAGGAGCTCGCAGATCGCCCGCACCGGCAGCGGGTAGGAGAACGTCTCGTGCAGGTCGACGGGAGAGCCGAGCGTGGCGACCGTGTCGAGCAGTTCGTCCACTATCCGGCCGATCCGGGGGCGCAGCGCCTGCATCCGGCGCGCGGTGAAGGCCGGTGCCAGCAGCCGTCGAGCCCTGGTCTGGTCGGCCTTCTCGGTGGCGAAGTTACCGATCGGCCCGCCGTTGAGGAAGAAGTTCGAGGCGCGCGGCGCCGCCGGCGGGTCGGGATGAGAACGGCCCAGCCGCTCGTCGTTGAACAATGCCTTGACCTGGTCATAGCCCGTGACCAGCCAGGCTTCGTCGCCGACCGGTGTCCGCACGCGCACTACCGGCGCCTCCCGGACCAGCTCTCGTGCCTTCGGGGCGAGGTTGAGAATCCCTGCTCTGGGGAATGGGAGGCTGAGCAGATCCGGCTGGGAGATCACGGGGCCTCGCTCCGGTGGACAGTGGCTGCACCGTTCAGTACAGCCGCTCCCGGCGACACCGGTAATGGTTCCGGGCACATCCGGGACGGACCGCCGTTGTGCATCCGGCCAGCGTTTCGGCGAGGTGGCCACGGATATGCTGCTGCGCTCGCATGTTTCTTCCGGATGGAGCGGCCACCGTGACACCCACCCGCGTCGGGGACGAGAGCCTGCTCAGGCTCCTGTACGACCAGCGAACAGCAACCCGACGGGATGCCGCCGAGATCGAGCGACGGCAGCGCACCCGCCTGGCCGACCTGGTGGCCTTTGCCCGCGCACGCTCGCCGTACTATCGCCGGCTCTACCGGGGCGTGCCGGCCGGTGTGGCGGACGCCGCAGTCCTGCCGGTCGTGGGTAAGAAAGAGCTGATGGCGAACTTCGACGAATGGGTGACCGATGGTGGGGTCACCCTCGCCCGGACGCAGGCGTTCCTTGCTGACCCGGCGTGCGTCGGCGAGCGCCTGCTGGGTCGCTAC
>JBKOWA010000142.1:0-5214 GCA_046724155.1 Actinomycetota bacterium | reverse complement strand
GTCCTGGAGCGGCCGCGGCGCCGGATGTATCGGCTGACCGGTCTCGGAGCACACGCCGCCCGCGAGGCTCTGGCGACCACCCAACGTCTCCTTGGCGCGCCCCCCGGACCCCTTCCAGGAACAACATGAACCGCGACCGTCCCGCCCGCCGCGGCGGCTTAATGGGCGTCCTGTGTACCTTCGCGGGCTTCGTCGCCTGCGGCTACACGGTCGGCTCCATCGGTGTCGGCGGCTTCGTCGTCGGTGTCGTTGTCGCCGTCGGACTCGGTGTCGCCGTCGGTGTCGGTGTCCGCGGCTTCGTCGTCGGTGTCAGTGGATTCGGCGGCTTCGTTGGCGGCGACTACGTCGTCGGCGGCGTCTACCACGGTGGTCCCGCCGGCAGCCTCGTCGGCGGCGTCGTTGGCATGGTCTTCGGCGGCGTCGTCGTCAAATTTGCTTACGTACGCGTCCGTCGGTGGGCGGTGCGGATAGGCGAGGGCGGTCCAGCGCGTGGCTCGGGCTTGCCGCGGCCGACTCGGACATGCCATCGAACAGCGGAGGGCGGCTTTGGCCGGCGGCTACTGGCATGCCTGACGGTGGACGGGTTGGTCGACCATCTGCTCGACCGGGCGGCGCGGCAGCTTCCGGAGCAGTTCCGGGACCGGTTCGCGGAGGAATGGCAAGATCACCGCACCCACCTGCGTGGCCTGTCGTTGGTGTGGTGGGCGCTCTGCGTGTGGGCTACCGCGTCCCGGACCCGTCACGAGCTCCGGCGCGGCGAGCTTCCTCGCATCGAAGGGTTATAGCAACGGGCATCGGCCCGGTTCGGATGTGCCTAGCACCTATGAAGATTTTCGGGTAGTGGAGAGGTGTGTAACCGTGCCACCCGGATGGGTCACCAGCCTGAGAGCCGTTGCGCAGGCGGTCGCCGGTGCCGTGCCGGCGCTCCTCGTCGTGATCTTCGCCGGGCTGCTCGCGCTGCTCGCACTGGCCTGCGGGCCTGGTCGGCGTGCCTTCGCCCTCGACTACGCCGACCGCCTCACCGACCTCGCCGCCGTCGTTGTCGGCCGATCGGACCGGCCGCCCAGCCGAAGGCCGCCGTCCCGCTGACGCCCGTGCAGTCCTCTCGCGACAGAGCACGGCGCGACCGGCCGGCGAGGCCGCGGGCTTGGCGCCGACCCGAGGCCGCCAGTCCGAGGGGCCTGCGGCCGGCCGGGGCGACCGGCCGAAGCGGACCACGCCCGGTCGTGTGCACCGCTCACCCGGACGAGGGGCGGCCCCTCGGCGGGGTGGCAGGCAGAACTCAGCCTGCAGGGGTCAGCTGAGCCGCGGGGCGCCGGCGGACTCGGCGAGCCAGGTGTCCTCCAGGCGCTGCAGCTGGCCGGTGTTGCGCAGCTCGGTCAGCGCCTGGTTGACGCACCTCACCAGCGGGTTGCTCTTCTCGAACAGCAGCCCGAACTGCTCCGTCGACCCGCCCTGCGGCTCGAACTGGCCGACGATCCGGGAGTCCTCGATCTCCGCGGCGGTCAGGTAGAACGCTGTCGGCAGGTCGGTCACGATCCCGTCCACCCGGCCGGCCGCCATGGCCTGCTTCGCCCTGTCGGTGTCCGGGAAGACCACGGGCTTGGCCGCCGGCTTGACCACCTGGTTGATGAACGACAGGGAGGTGGTGCCCACCTGGCTGCCCAGCCGGGCCTGCCGGAGGTCGGCGATCGTGGCGTCCTTCGCGATCGGCGAGCCGTTCAGCGCCACGACCGCCTGGTTCACGGTGTAGTAGCCGTCGGAGAACGTGACGTTCTTGGCCCGCTCGGCGGTGATCGAGATCTGGTTGATGTCGAAGTCGAACTTCTTGTGCCCGGGCGTGTAGGAGTCGTTGAAGTGCACCACCGTCCACTTCACCTCGTCCCGCCGGAAGCCGAGGTCCTCGGCGACGGCATACGCCACCGCGGCCTCGAAGCCCTGCCCGCCGGCCGGGTCGTCGTTCTTGTACCACGGCTCGTAGGCGGGCTTGTCCGTGCCGATGGTGAGCTGGCCGGCGCTGACCAGCCGGAGCCGGTCCTTCGCGCAGCTTGCCGCCGCTGAGCTGTTGCCGACGGAGCCCGTGGTGCCGCACCCGGCCGCCCCGATCAACAGAAGGATCAACGCAGTGGCAACGCAGGCGCGCGCCGACCGTCCCATCGGGTCTGCCTCCCTCTTTCGGGTTAGCTCTCCCTCTTTCGGGTTAGCTCCCTCTTTCGGGTTAACTAGAGTGCCGCCCCGAGCTGGACCGGTAGCGCACTGTAGCCACTTTTGAGCCAATTGACAATCGTGGTTGAATCCGCTGATCCCGAAATATACCGAGGGTAGCGTCGCGAGGGCGCTCGTCGGATCAGGGGGTTGGGAGACGCATGGTGACCCGGCCGGACCAGCTCCCACGGCGTGGTGAGCCGGTCGTTGGTGAGCCGCCCTACGGCGGACCGTTCGATGCCCCGCCCGGTGCCGCGGCTGGCGTCCTTGATGATCGCCCAACAAACCCGTACGCCGGGGATCCGGCGGTCGGCCCGACCGCCATGGCGCCACCGGGAACCCTGCCACCACCCCTGGGAGCCCGGCCATCTGGAGCGCCGCCGGGGATGGCACCGCCTGGAGCCACCCGGTACGGCCCCGTCCCCCCTGGCGGCGTACCGCCAAGGCACATGCCGCCGGGTGCTGTGCCGCCCGGAGCCAGCCAGCCGCCCGGAACCCTGCCACCACCGGCTCCACCCGGCCCCGCCCGGCCCGGTGGAGCCGCCGGGCGGGGTCGGGCCCCCCGCCAGCGCCGGTCCCGCCTGCGGTTCAGCGACGCGCGTATCCGCACCAAGGTCATCCTGGTGCTGCTGTTCCCGGTCCTGGTGATCCTCAGCCTGGCCGGTGTCGCGGTGGCCGGCTCGGTCCGGTCGGCCGGTTCGGCCGCCTCGGTGGAGCGGCTGGCCCGGTTCGGCACGGTGCTGGCGGACTCGGTGGACGAGTTGCAGCACGAGCGGGATGGCGCGGCCATCTGGTTATCGGCGAACTCGCCCACCACGAGGGCCGGCGTGACCCGGCAGGTTGCCCGTACCGACCAGACGCTGAGCCGGCTGGCGGCCGCGCGGGGTGACCTGGGCAGCGTGCCCGCCGCGGTGTCCGCCGGGCTGCAGCAGCTGGACGAGCAGCTGTCCCAGCTGCCGGCCACCCGGCAGGACGCGCTCAGCCGCAAGCTCGGCGTGCCGGAGAGCCAGCTCCGCTACACCAACGTGATCGAGAAGCTGCTGACCCTGGGCGAGGAGGTCTCCTCCGGTAGCCAGAACGGCGACCTCGTGCTCCGGGTGCGTGCGCTGGCCGCGTTCAGCCGGGTGAAGGAGGACGCCGCCCAGGAGCTGGCCCTGGTCGACGGCTTCCTGCGGCAGAAGGCGTTCGGGCCCGGCCAGTACCGGTCGTACTTCAGCGCACTGTCCACTCAGTACAGTGGCTACCAGCAGTTCATCGCGCTGGCCACCCGCAAGCAGCGCGAGGTGGTGGCCACCACGCTGTCCGGGCGGCAGGTCGCGGACGCCACCCGGCTGGAGAGCGCGATCGCCCGCGGCGACCCGAACGTGCTGAACGTCAGCGTGGCCGACTGGTCCAGGGCGATGAACGCCAAGCTGGACCGGATGAAGGCGGCCGAGGCCATGCTGGCCGGTGACGTGGTGGACCTGGCGGTCAACACGAGCAGCCAGGCGGTCCGGCAGGCGGTCCTCGACTCCATGCTGGTGCTGCTCGCGCTGGCGGTCGCGCTGGGCGTGTCGATCCTGATGGCGCGCAACATCGTCCGGCCGCTGTCCCGGCTGCGCGTCGAGGCGCTGGCCACCGCGTACGAGCGGCTGCCGGCCGCCGTGCAGCGGCTCCGCAACCCGGACGCGCTGCATTCCAATGTGGACACCGCCGAGCTGGCCGGGCCACCCGTCCCGGCCGCGGCCCGGCCGGACAACGAGCTCGGCCAGCTGGGCTCGGCGTTCGACGCGATGCACGGCGAGGCGGTCCGGATCGCGCTGGAGCAGGCCACCCTGCGGCGCCAGGTGGCCGGCATGGTGGTCAACCTGTCCCGGCGCAGCCGGACGATGGTGAACCGGCTGCTGGCCCAGCTGGACCGGATGGAGGCGAACGAGGAGGACCCCGACCGGCTGTCCGAGCTGTTCCGGCTGGACCACCTGGCCACCCGCATGCGACGAAACGACGAGAGCCTGCTGGTGCTGGCCGGTGCCCGGGTGCCGCGGCAGCGCGCGGAGTCGGCGTCGCTGCTGGACGTGGTGCGGGCGGCGCAGTCGGAGGTGGAGCAGTACACCCGGATCAACGTCGACGGCGTCGACCCGGACATCCACATCCTCGGCGCCGCCACCGACGACCTGTCCCACCTGCTGGCCGAGCTGATGGAGAACGCCACCCAGTTCTCGCCGCCGAGCACCCAGGTGACGGTGCGCGCCCGGCGGACCAGCGACGGCGTGGTCCTGCAGGTGGACGACGAGGGCATCGGGGTGGTCAACGAGGAGCTGGAGGAGTTCAACCGGCGCCTGCACCAGGCCGCCTCGGTCGAGGTGGCGGCGGACCGCCGGCTGGGCCTGTTCGTGGTCGGGCGGCTGGCCGCCCGGTACGGCGTGCAGGCGACGCTGCAGCGGCTGCAGTCCGGCACCCGGGCCGAGGTCCGGCTGCCGGAGAGCGTGCTGCTGGCACCCGAGATGATCCTGCGGCAGGACGAGCCGCGGCCCACCGAGACGGTGCCGGCCCGCCCGCTGGTGGACCGCCCGCTGCGGCCGAGCCGGATGCAGTACTGGGCCGGCACCAGCCCGGACGGCCGGGGCAGCCCGCTGCCGCTGCCGCGCTTCCAGGACGTCGACGCGCCGGCCGACATGGCCGGTGACGGCCTGCCGGAGGCGCCCGGTGCGCTGCCACGCCGGGTGCCCGGAGCGCTGCTGTTCCCCGGGACCATGCGGCCGCCGGAGCAGCCGGAGCCCCGGCCGATCAACCAGAACCGGCCGGACGAGGTCCGCCGGTCGTTGTCGTCGCTGCGCCGCGGGGTCGAGCACGGCCGGGGCGGTGAGCCCGCCCCGGCGTTCGACACCCGCCGCGGGGGCGAACCCGGGCGGCCGGCCGACCCTGGGTACCCCGGCTCGGGCTACCAGGACTCGGGGTACCAGGACTCGGGGTACCAGGACTCGGGATACCAGGGCGGGGGCTACCAGGGCGGGGGCTACCAGGGCGGGG
>JBKOWA010000539.1:0-1529 GCA_046724155.1 Actinomycetota bacterium | reverse complement strand
CAAGGCCGTTCAGTTAGGTTGCGGGCGGTGGTGTCAAGGGTTGGCGGTGGTGAGGATGTTGATGCTGGTCGTGGCTTTGTAGCTGGTTCGGTCGATGTGCGGGCCTCGGGCCTGGTACTTGGAGATGGCGCGTTTGACGATGCGGGGGCATACGCGGAGTCGTCGGGCGGGCATGAGGTTGGCCAGGACGTGTCGGCCGATCGTGCCGATCAGGTCCACCACGGTGTCGGTGATCACGTTGGTGGCCTGGATGAGTTGGTCGCGGGCGGTCTGCCAGGCGATGGTGAAGCTGGCCCGGTCGGGGTCAACCTCGGGTCGGTTGCTGGTGGCGTCGGCCATCGCGGTGCGGATGAGCTGGTAGGTCACGAGTAGGGCGTAGACCTCCTGCTCGATGCCGCCGGGGGTGCGGGCGCGCAGGACGCGGCCGCCGAGGATGGACGACTTCAGTTCCAGGTAGGCGGTCTCGATCTCCCAGCGTTCGTGGTAGAGCCGGATCAGTTCGGCCGCTGGGTAGCGGTGCGCATCGAGCAGGGTCGTGGCGAGCCGGTAGACACCGGTGCGTTGACCGGCGGTGGTGGTGATGATGGTGATCTCACAGTCGATCACGCGCACCCGCAGCCCGCCGAGCATCGAGGAGTAGGAGCCGTCGCGGTAGCGGGCCAGCACCGGCATCTTCCGGCCGTTCTTCAACCGGACCAGCACCTCGGCTCCGGTCGCCGCGACGTCGGCGAGCAGGTCTTTCGCGCCGAAGTTGCGGTCGGCCAGCAGGATCATCCCCGGTTGCAGGCTGCGCAGCAGCGCCCGGGCGTAGCGGGTCTCGCCGCTGCTGGTGGGCCCGAAGGCCGCGTCGATGAGCGTGCGGGTGCCGCACGCCACCAGCGTCAGCAGCCGCAGCTGCGGGTAGCCGGTACCGCCGTGGTTACCGGCCTGTTTGGTGAACCGGGCCAGCATCCGCCGGTTGTCGGGCACGGTCAGCACGGTGCCGTCGATCGCGCAGACCAGCAGTCCCCGCCACCGGGTCCCCCGCTGCCGCACCGTGGCCGCCGGGCCGCGCAGCAGGTCGAACAGCCACCGCAGCGGCGCCACCCCGACCCGGCGCCGGGCTTGCGCCAACCCGCTCGCGGTCGGTGTCACGGTCGCGATACCGGCCAGGCCCGCGGTGAGTTTGCGCCACACCCCCGAATACCCGACCTCGGGAAACAAAAAGCCGGCCAGCAGCAGGTAGACCACCACCCGTGACGGCAGATCCCTGATCCGCGCCTGCCTGGTCCGGGTCTGCGCCACCGCCTCATCCACCATCTCAAACGGCAGGTGCTGGGTCAGCTCACCCAGATGGCCGGGCGCGAACCGGCCCGCGGCCACCGCGACGACACCACTGGTGACAGAATCCATGCCCCGCGGAGCTCCTGACGGTGAGGATGTCTTGGCGGACGACCTCTCCTACCGGAGCTCCGCTGCCTTCACCGACCCGACACGCCGAAGATCAACCTCCTTGACCACCCGACCCAACCACTAACTACACGACCTTG
>JBKOWA010000009.1:0-3603 GCA_046724155.1 Actinomycetota bacterium | reverse complement strand
CAACGTGACCGTGTACGTCCCCGGGGCGACGAACTTCAAGTTCGAAGCCATGCCGGAGACCGGCAAGCACATTATGGATGCGATGACCACTGGACGGGCGCAGGACCCCCGCCGGGATCTGTGGTACTACCCGGCCTATAGCAAGGGCGGCGCAGTCGCCACCAGCCCTCCGAACAACTACCGTCATGACTGGTACTACTCGGCGCGCTTCAAGCCGAACGCCTGCGACACCCACGTGCCACGAGATGGGAAGTCTTGCGACGAGTTCCCGTTTTTCACCACGAACCAGGCCGTCGACCTCACGCTGCCCGACAAGTCGCTCAGGGCGGACGTGAGGCTGACCCCGCTTGCGGAATCGTCCATCCAAGGCAACGACCTCGCCACGTTCTACCGGCAGTGCTTGGACGGCACCAGCGGGAAGCGCTTCATCGTGCTGCCGGTGCCATCATGGGTCACAGCGGGCGGCCCCAGCTTCGGCTTCCACGTCAACCAGGGCGGGGCCAGCCTGTGCATGCCACCGGTTGTCCCGACACCGTGATGTTGCTTGGAGACTGTTGATGCTCGATGAGATGCGCGTCCTGCGTGATGCGGTCCAGGCGTACCGGGCCGCGGCCACAGCCGCGGGCCAGGTCTGGCCGGAGCGGGCCGACACGCAGGACGCGCAGCCTCGCCGCCTGGACCTGGTCCACCGCGTGTTCGACATCGACCACGTCCCGGAACAGCTGAGCTGGCTGGTGTCCCAGGGATGGGACCCCCGCTGGCCGTGTCCCGAGGGCGGTGAGCTGCTGCCGTGGCCGACCGACAACGACGCCGCGCGCGGGTCGCTCGGCATGCTGTCATTCTCGATCGGCACTCCGTTTCACTGGCGACACCAGATCCCGCTGTTCTACTTCCAGCCCTACGTGTTCACGTTCGTAGTCGAGGGTGACTACAACGGCGAGATCTGGCGATACCTGATCAGCCCGGACCTATGGGATCCGGTTCGTGCCGCCCCCAGCCTGGCCGCCCTGTTCACCGCGTGGACCAAGGGCGTCGCCGCCGGCGTGGTCTTTTACCGGGAGCTTGACAACTGGCTCATGGTCGGCGAACCCACCGAAATCGCCCGCCCATTCGACGTGCTACGGCAGCAAGCTCCCGACCTTGATCCCCTGGCCTTCCCGATCGACATACCCGAGCCGGTGATGCGGGAACGGCAACGCGAATGCGGTGTCGACCTGGACTGCATCGATCGGGATGCGGAGTGCCAGGCGGAGTTGCAGGACGCCGTTTCCGCCGTCGGCGCATCCCTCGGCCTCTGACCCGACCACCGGCTCGACCATGAGGCTAGTGATGGATGGGATCAGGTTCCTCTACGAGCGCTCGATCAAAAGCCTCTGGTTAAGCGATGATGGAACGCCTCGCTACGATTCGCGCGAAATGTGGGCTCTTCGCAGCCGGTCGGAAGCCCTAGCCGTTTCGCCACGGTTAGTGACTGCCATCCTTACCTGAGAACGTCCTCCTGAAGTTGGATGACAACCCACTGAAGGAGCCTCTCGCAACCTATGCAGAGCGGGGAGCGGGCGGGTGCCGCAGCGTAGCTATTCACCAGGTCGTGGGAGTGTCGCGGGGGGTCTGGGCGGGGGTGGGGGCATGATCTTGGCTCGTGTCCGAGCAGCCGCAGCCGTCGTGTGACGGGTCGTCGTGTGTGCATGCTGGGCGGGTCGGGGAGCTTGAGCGGCGGTTGGCGGAGGTAGAGGCGCTGTTGGGGCAGGTGGTCGCGGAGAACGAGGAGTTGCGGCGTCGGGCGGGTGCGGACTCCTCGAACTCCTCGCGTCCGCCGTCGTCGGATAGCCCGTATGGCAAGCCGAAGGCCAAGCCGTCGGGGATGCGGGGCAGGTCGGGGCGTAAACCCGATAAGCAGCCTGGTGAGCCGGGGGTGACCCGCCGGCAGGTCGAGGAGCCGGATGAGAGGGTCGGGGTGGAGCCGGGGCGGTGCGGCGGCTGTGGTGAGGATCTGGCCGGGGCGAAGGTGGTCAAGGTGGTCAGGCGGCAGGTGTTCGAGGCGGCGCCGCCTCCACCGCCACGGGTGATCGAGTATCAGGTGGTGACCCGCCGCTGTGCCGGGTGCGGGAAGCGGAATCGGGGGCAGGTCCCGGCGGGGGTCCTCGCGCCGGTGCAGTGGGGTCCGGGGGTGGCTGCTCGCGGGGTATTGGCCACGGTGGCGCATCACCTGCCCTACGGGCGGGCGGCGGTGCTGCTGAAGCAGTTGGCGGGGGTGGTGGTCTCGGTCGGGTTCCTGGTCGCGGTCCGGGGCCGGGCCGCGGTCTTGGCTGAGCCGTTCATGGTGCGGGTCCGGCAGTTGTTGGTCCGGGCTGGGTTGCTGCATGTGGATGAGACCCCGGCCCGCGTCGACGGGTCCTTGGCCTACGTGCACGTGGCCTGCAACGACTCCTACACCGCGATGCACACCGGCGGGCGGTCCGCTGCCGACATTGATGCCGGTGGGGTGCTCGGTGACTTCGCCGGGGTTCTGGTCCGCGACGGCTACGCCGGGTACACCCACCTGGTCGCCGCCGCTCACGCTTGGTGTGGTGCGCACTTGTTACGCGACTTGAAGGCCGTGCACGACGCCGATCCCGAGGCTCAGGTCGGTGTGGCCGCGATGGCCACCACGCTGACCGACGCGCTGCAGGTGACCACCGCTGCCCGCGCCGCCGGACACGCCGAGCTCGACCCCGGCCAGGCCCGGGCGCTGCGGTCGGCCTACGCCGGCGCGATCGCCCGCATCCGCACCGACAACGCGCCCGGCCGCACCCCCACCCAGCAACGCGCTCTCACGCTGGCCGCACGGTTCGACACCCAACGCGAGATGATCCTGCGGTTCATCGCCGACCTGACCGTGCCGTTTACTAACAACGCGGCTGAGCGCGAGGTCAGACCGGTCAAGGTCAAGCAACGCGCAGGTGGCGGCGCCTGGCGCACCCTCCAAGGCCTCGCTGACTTCGCCGTCATCTGGTCCTACCTGTCCACCGCCGCCAAGCACGGCCTCGACGCACTCACCCAACTGTTCACCACCGGACCCTGGCTCCCAGTCGCGGTAGGGACCGCCTTTACAGGCGGCCCCCCGCACAGATCCCGGCGTGCGCGTTTACGCACCGGGCTCCTACCTTGGGTGTGTAGCGGCGAAACGTACTCCGGGAAATGGGTGCCGAACCTGGGGGCGGGGGAGCCATCGGGTTACGATACGGCGCATCCGGGCCCAGTTCAGTCGTCGTGCACGGTGGCTGCGGCGCCGTAGCGCTTTGAACCAGTGCCGGATGATCTGGTCACGGAAGTTGCTCACCGCGTCGCTATTACCGGGCACCGCGTAGTAGTTCTCGTGCCCGCGTACCACACTGGCTAGCCATCGCCCCTGTTCGGGGATGGGCAGGTGCCGGCGCCGCTTTAACTCGGTTTTGACCTGTTTCAGCTTGGCCTGCATCCGTTTCGCGTTGGCCTTCCGCCTAACCCAGAACCGCCCGGTCCCCGACTTGGCGCAGATATGCGTGAAACCCAGGAACACGAACGTCTCTGGTTTCCCCAGACCTTTCCTGGCCCGGCGTTCGGCGGCGTACCGGCCGAACT
>JBKOWA010000022.1:0-3494 GCA_046724155.1 Actinomycetota bacterium | reverse complement strand
GGGTGGCCCGGGAGGCAGCGGCGGCATCGGCACCTCGCCGGCCGGTGGCACCGGTCCGGGCGGCGGCGAGCACATCGATGTGAACGTCGGCGGGCACACCGCCGAGGTCGCGGCCACCTACGACGTGAACCACGACGGGCGGGACGAGACCGCGGTGGTGCAGGGCCCGGACGGCACCACGATCACGTTCTCCGACACCGACGGTGACGGCGACGCCGACCGGGCCGCGGTGTACGACGCCGACGGCACGCTCCTCGGCACCGCCAGCTACCACCCGGGCAGCGGCACCTGGGTCCAGGACCAGGGCTGATCACTGCCGGGCGGCCGCTGCGCCCGATGCCACCGCCCCCGCGCACCACCTGCCCGGCACACCGCAGGGCCGCGGGTCAGACCCGGCCGCGGTAGAGCTCGGCGACCACGTCCTCGATCTCCGGCTCCCGCACCGAGATGTCGAGCACCTCGTGCTCGGCCATCACCGCCGCCACCACCCGGGCAGCGCTGCCGGTGGCCGGGAACGCCAGCCACTGCCGCGGGCCGTCGACCTGCGAGACCCGCACGCCGGGGATGTCGAGCGGCCCGGCCGGCGCGGCGAGGTCGACGACCACCGTGCGTTCGGCCGCGGCATGCGCCCGCAGGTCGTCGAGGTCGCCGTCGAACGCCAGCGCCCCGCGGTCGATCACCATCACCCGCCGGCACAGCCGCTCGATGTCGTCCAGGTCGTGCGTGGTGAGCAGGATCGTGGTGCCCCGGGTGGCGTTCAGCTCCGCCAGGAACTCCCGGATCGCCGCCTTGCTCACCACGTCCAGCCCGATGGTCGGCTCGTCCAGGTAGAGGATCTGCGGGGTGTAGACCAGCGCCGCGGCCAGGTCGCCGCGCATCCGCTGGCCCAGCGAGAGCTGCCGCACCGGGGTGTCGAGCAGCGGGCCGAGGTCGAGCAGCCCGACCAGCCGGTCCAGGGTGGCCCGGTACTCGGCCGCCCCCACCCGGTACAGCCGGCGCAGCAGCTCGAAGCTGTCCCGCAGCGGCAGATCCCACCACAGCGTGGTGCGCTGCCCGAAGACCACGCCCACCCGGCGGGCGAGCGCGACCCGCTGCCGGACCGGGTCCAGCCCGGCCACCCGGATCCGGCCCCCGCTCGGGGTGAGGATCCCGGTGAGCATCTTGATCGTGGTGGACTTGCCGGCGCCGTTCGGCCCGATGTAGCCGACGATCTCGCCCGCACCGATGCCAAAGGACAGGTCCCGCACCGCGTGCACCGTCCGCCGCTGCCACCGCAGCCCGCGCCGCTTGCGCACCCGGAAGTGCTTGGCCACGCCGGACAGTTCGATCAGCATGCTCAGCTCCCGGTGGAACGGTATCCGCGCAGGCCGGCCCGCCAGGCCAGGCCGGCCAGCCCGAGCAGGCCGGCCGCCACCAGCGGCGAGCAGAAGCGCAGGAACGGCGGCAGCCCGGTCGGGTCGGCGCGGTCCAGGACGTACAGCGCCGGCTGCCAGTTGATGAAGGCCACCGGCAGCACGAACGTCAGCGCCCGGGCCACCTCCCGGCCGTAGAGGGAGATCGGGTACTGGGTCAGGAACCGGCCGCCGTGGGTGAACGCGCTCTGCAGCTCCACCGCGTCGTTGGCCAGGAACTGGAACGCCGCGCCCAGCACGAAGATGGCTGCGAAGATCCCCATCCCGGCCAGCAGCATCACCGGCACCATCGCCACCCGGCCGGCGGTCCACTGCGTGTCCACGGTGGCCAGCCCGTAGCCGAGCACGGCGGCCGCCTGCAGCACGGCCGCCAGCCGCCGCGGGTTGAAGCCCTCCGCGGCGAGCTGCACCAACGCCGGCACCGGGCGGATCAGCATCACGTCGAAGGTGCCGGTGCGGATGCGCTGGCCGAGGTAGTCGACCACCCCGATAGTGGCCTCCACGACGGCGAAGGACACGCCCGTGGTGCCGTACAGGAACGCCATCTCGGGCAGCGAGAACCCGGCCAGCTCCGTGGTGTGCGCGAAGACGACCAGCACCGCGACGAACTCCAGGCCGGTCACCACGAGCTGGCCGAGGCTGAGCAGGACCAGCGACGCCGGGTACTGCCAGGCCGCCTTCGTCCACATGCGGCACAGCACCAGGTAGGCCCGCAGCCAGTCAGCCACCCTGCACCACGACCCGGTGGTGGGCGGCCGCGCCGACCAGCCGGCCGGCCCCGAGCAGCACCACCGCCCACAGCGCCTGCAGGCCGAGCGCGGCCAGCAGGTCCCGGCCCTGGTACTGGCCCAGCCACACGTCGGCCGGCACCTGCAGGATCGCCGCCCACGGCAGGGCGTGCGCGAGTGTGCCCAACCAGCCGGGGAACAGCACCAGCGGCAGGATCAGGCCGGAGAAGAAGCTGGCGGCGGTGACCGCCACCAGGTTCACCCCGCGGTCGTCCAGCAGCCAGAACGAGGACAGCGCCAGCAGGTACCGGATCGCGAACGAGACGAGCAGCGCCAGCGCCACCGACACCGGAACGGCCAGCCAGCCGGCCAGCGATCCCGGCGTGCGCAGGTCGAACGCCAGCGCGCCGGCCAGGAACGGCGGCAGGCCGCGGGCCAGCAGGTGGAACGCCGCCCGGCCCAGATCGCTGGCCAGCCACCAGGCCTGCAGGTCCGCCGGCCGGTACAGGTCGATGGCCACGTCACCGGTGCGGACCCGTTCGGCCAGCTCCAGCGCCGGGCCGAAGACCGCCACCGGCGCGATCAGCGCCTGGGACAGGAAGCAGAACGTGACCGCGTCGGTCACGTCGTAGCCGCCGATGCCCGGCCGGGCCTGCCACAGCGCGACCAGCACGAACGCCCGGATGAACCCGAAGACGGTGTTGGTGAACGCGCCGGCCAAGGTGGCCGTCCGGTAGGTGCTGTAACGCCGGAAGCTGTGCCGCGCCACGGCGAGGTACACGCGCACCTGGCGGCCCCTTCCCGGGCGGCGCGCACACCGGGCGGGCCGGTGCCCGGGCTCCCGACCGCCGCCGACGACCCTACTGCGGCCACCCGCCCGCCCCGTACCGATTTCCGCTCAGTGACCCTGCCCCGGGGACGCCGCGACGGCGTGAACGGTCCAGGGTCACCGCCGTGCACCGTGATCGGCAGGTCACGGGCTGGTCCTTCCCGGTCAGGTACTCCACTGCCGGGCCGTGCCGGGCCGTGCCGTGCCGGGTCGGGCCGGGCCGGGCCGGGCCGGGCCGGGCCGGGCCGGGCCGGGCGGCACCACCCTGCCGTTCGGGGTGCACGGGATTACTTGTCCCGGCGGGCGGGCCACATCGAACCAACCGGGCAGTGGCTTCGTGCGTTCTTCAGGGGACCGATCCTCGTACTGCAGAAGAGCTTGTCATGATCCGACGCATGATCACCTCGACATCTGCTCGCCTGTCAGCCGTGACCGTGACCGTTGTGCTGGCCACCGGACTGACCGCGGTCCCTGCTCTGGCCGGCCCTACCCCTGCTGGTCCCGCGGTCGCCGGCCCTGCTCCCG
>JBKOWA010000139.1:0-2541 GCA_046724155.1 Actinomycetota bacterium | reverse complement strand
TCCACGGCCAGCGATGACAGCAGGCCCTCGGAGACGTCCGCCACCGATGTCGATGACGAGAGCGTGTCGATGAGGTCGTCCAGCAGGCGGGTGGCGAGCGTGGCGGCCTGCCGATGTTGCAGCTGGAGTACCGCCTTGGTCACCTCGGGCGTCACGTTCGGGTTGCCGTCCCGGTCGCCGCCGATCCACGTCCCGAACGTCAACGGCCGCGCGGTCATGGGCAGCTCGGCGCCGTGCTCGGCCATCTCCTCGGCGAGGTCGGTCAGCAGGTGCGGCAGGGACTCGGTGACGATCTGAGTCAGGTAGTACAGCGCGTTACGTGCCTCGTCGACCGGCGTGGGCCGCTCCAGCCGCAGCTCGTCGGTCTGCCAGATGAGGTCGACGATCTCCCCGAGCCGGCGGTCCTGGCGACGCCGCGCGGCGCTGTCGGGCGGCGTCGGGTCAGCAAGGATGTCGGCGATGGTCCGGAGCTTGCTCAGGATGGACCGCCGGCTCGCCTCGGTCGGGTGCGCGGTGAAGACCGGCCGCACCGACAGCTGCTCGACCGCCTCGGCCCGCCGCTCGGATCCCGCCCGGGTGGCGACGTCCCGCACCGCGCAGGCCCGCCAGCCGTCCTCGGCCGGCCGCTCCCGCAGCCGGCGCACCCGGTCCACCTGCTCGGCGATGTTGGCCAGGTGGAAGTAGGCCGAGAAGGCACGCACCAGGTGGATCGCGGTCGGCAGCGGGGTGGTGCCGAGCAGCGTGCGCACCTCTTCCCCAGCCGCCGGGTCGCCCGCCTGGGCCGCCTTGGTCAGCCCCCGGACCTGCTCCACCAGATCCAGCAGGTCCGGTCCGACCTGGCGGACCAGCGACTCGCCGAGCAGCGTTCCCACCCGGCGGACATCTGCGCGCAGCGCGGCGTCGTTGGATGTCACCGGCCCATCTTCCACCCCGGCGCCCACTTTGCGGTGGAGTCGGCGTTATCGGCGCCTCCTGGTTACCGCCGTGTTAACCAGTTGGACGTCGTGCGTGGTAATAGTGGCCGAGGATATTGTCCGAATTGGTGAACCGAGGGTCAGTCTGTCTTATCCGGGCGAGGCTTGCCGGACGCTTGTACGGTCTGCGGCAGAGGTTTTCCCAGATGTTTGCATCGATTCCCTCACCCAGCGTGACAGGAGGAGTTACTGTCCTCAGGGGTTGCCGGCCACTCGCGTACCGCATTGCGCCCAAAGGCGTGCGGGCCGTCCGGGTGGCCGTCCGCATGAGCGCGCGCTTTGGGGGGCGCCAACATCGTATGTTGGGGGGCTAGGACATGAGCTTTGCCACGGTCCTGCGAGCTGGCAGCGGCAAGGTGGTGGGGCACGGGGGCCTCGGTCGGCGCTGGCTGCGTGGCTACAGCACCGCCCTGGTGGGGCTGGATGCGGTCGCTGGCGTGACGGCCGCTGTGACCGCATACTTGCTGCGCTTTGCCGACCAACCAGGGTCCTACGGGGGGCTGATGCCAGTGGCCCCGGCCGTCCCCGGGTACCTGTGGTACAGCGCGGCCCTGCCGCTGTGCTGGGTCGCCGCGGTCGGGCTGTGCAGGGCATACGAGGGCCGGTTCCTCGGCAGCGGCTCGGAGGAGTTCCAGCGGGTGTTCCAGGGGTTCGTCGTGCTGACCGCCGCCGTCACGTTCGCCTCGTACGCCTCCAAGGCGGAAGTGGCCCGCGGGTACGTGGTGGTGGCGATACCCATGGCCGCCGGGCTGTCGCTGTTCGGCCGGTACGCCGTGCGGATGCGCCTGCACCGGCTGCGCGCGTCCGGGCATCACATGCTGGACCTGGTCGTGGTCGGCGGCGAGCACTCGGTCGCCGACCTGGTCACCCAGCTGCGGCGGGAGCCCGCCAACGGGCTGCGGGTGATCGGCGCCTGCCTGCCCCGGGGCAGCGCCGGCGGCCTGCTCGCGCCGTTGGGGGTCCCGGTGCTCGGCGATGTCGACGACGTGGCCAGGCTGGCCTGCCAGTCCGGGGTGGACACCGTCGCCGTCACCTCGTGCCCGGAGATGTCCGGCGTCCGGCTGCGCCGGCTGGCCTGGGACCTGGAGGGCACCGACATCGACCTGGTGGTGGCCCCGGGGCTGATCGAGGTGGCCGGCCCGCGGATCCACATCCGCCCGGTGTCCGGGCTGCCGCTGCTGCACGTGGAGGAGCCGGAGTTCGCCGGCGCCCGGCGGCTGATCAAGGGCGCGGTGGACCGCGTCGCGGCCGCGTGCGCCCTGCTGCTGCTGGCCCCGGTGTTGCTGGCGATCGCACTGGCCATCCGGCTGACCAGCCGTGGCCCGGCGTTCTTCCTGCAGACCCGGACCGGCAAGGGCGGCCGGGAGTTCACCGTGGTCAAGTTCCGCACCATGGTGGTGGACGCCGAAGCCCGCCGGACCGCGCTGCTCGAGCGGAACGAGCGGTCCGAGGGGCTGCTCTTCAAGATCCGCAATGATCCGCGGGTGACCCCCGTCGGGCGGATCCTGCGCAAGTACTCCCTCGACGAGCTGCCTCAGTTCGTCAACGTGCTGACCGGCAGCATGTC
>JBKOWA010000112.1:0-3554 GCA_046724155.1 Actinomycetota bacterium | reverse complement strand
CCGCCGGAGCCCACCGCCCGGGACAAAGTAATGACGGATCCCGGGGACGAGGACCGAAGAATTACGGTGCGCACCGCAACCGCGGGCGGGCCAGGTCCGGGTAGCCTGGCACCGGGCGCTGATCACGATCGGGAGCACGAGATGCGTGAGTCGTTCCACGAAGACCTGGAGAAGTTCAGCACCGCCGTGGTGGACATGACGAACCAGGTCTCGGCAGCGCTTGAGCAGGCGACTCATGCCCTGCTGGACGCCGATCTGACGCTGGCCGAGACGGTCATATCTGCCTCCAAGGGCCCGATCCGGGACGCCTACCTGGCGCTGGAGGACAAGGCGGTCGATCTGCTGGCCCGGCAGCAGCCGGTCGCGGGTGACCTGCGGGTCATCGTGGCCGGCCTGCGTGGGATGGCCGACCTGGACCGGATGGCCGGCCTGGCCGCTCACATCGCGAAGATCGCCCGGCTGCGGTACCCGGGCTGCGCGGTTCCGGACGAGCTGCGCGGCACGGTCAGCGAGATGTCCGCCACGGCACTGGCCATGGCGCAGAAGGCCTCCGAGGTGGTGGCCAGCCGGGACGCGTCGCGGGCCCGCGAGCTGGAGGTGGACGACGACCGGGTCGACGCGCTGCGCCGGGAGCTGTTCACCACGATGCTGTCCCCGGACTGGACCGCCGGGGTGGAGCCGGCCATCGACCTGGCCCTGACCGGGCGGTACTACGAGCGGTTCGCCGACCACGCGGTGGAGGTGGCCCGGCTGGTGGTCTACATGGTCACCGGCGAGCTTCCGGCGCCCGAGGAGATGCGGGCGGCCGACTGAGCCGGGCCGCGTCGGCGGACCCGGAGTCGGCGGACCCGGAGTCAGCGGACCCGGAGTCAGCGGACCCGGACCGCTCGGCGGCCAGCGCTGACCGTGCTGGGGGCAATCCTGTCCACCCGGCGGTCCGGCGAGCTGCGCGCCGGGGCCGACCAGCTGTCACCAACCCCGGCGTTCTGGACCCGACCCCGCGGCGGGCGAGGGCGAAGCCCAGCCCGCGTACCTACCTATCAGCGGCCCTGGTTGGCGACCGCCTGGATCGCGGTGGCCGCGGCGTCCGGGTCGAGGTACTCCGCGGACACCCGGCGCAGCTCGCCGTCCAGCTCGTACCGCAGCGGGATGCCGGTCGGGATGTTCAGGGCCACCACCTGCTCCCGGGTCAGCCCGTCCAGGTGCATCACCAGCGCGCGCAGCGAGTTGCCGTGCGCGGCCACCAGCACGGTGCGCCCGTCCACCAGGTCCGGCACGATCCCGTCGTACCAGTACGGCAGCATCCGGTCCACCACGTCGGCCAGGCACTCGGTGTCGGGGCGCAGCTCCGGCGGCAGCGTGGCGTACCGCGGGTCACCGGCCTGGGAAAACTCCGCGTCCGGGGCGATCGGCGGCGGCGGCACGTCGTACGACCGGCGCCAGAGCATGAACTGCTCCTCGCCGAACTCCTCCCGGATCTGCGCCTTGTTCTTGCCCTGCAGGGCGCCGTAGTGCCGCTCGTTCAGCCGCCAGGACCGGCGCACCGGGATCCAGTGCCGCTCCGCCGCGTCCAGCGCCAGGTCCGCGGTGCGGATCGCCCGGCGCAGCACCGAGGTGTGCACCACATCGGGCAGCAGCCCGCGCTCGACCAGCAGTTCGCCGCCGCGGCGCGCCTCGTCCTCCCCGCGAGGGGTCAGATCGACGTCTACCCAGCCGGTGAACTGGTTCTTGGAGTTCCACTCGCTCTCGCCGTGGCGGAGCAGGACCAGGGTGCCAACCATGAGCAGGAGCCTAACCGCCGGCGGCCGGCCGGCTGATCACCGTGCCCGCGGGTGCTGGTCACAGTGCGACGGTCAGCCCCGATGCCGGCGGCCAACCACCGCGCCGGCAGCAACCACAGTGCCGGGCCAACCACAGTGCCGACAGCAACCACAGTGCTGGCAGCAACCACAGTGCCAGCGGTCAGCGCGGGGCCCAGCCGGCCAGCACCGCGTCCACCAGCCGGCCGATCTCCTCATCGGACATGGCGCCCTCGCCGTGCAGCCGGCGCATGACCACCGGGGAGAGCAGCATCTCCACGACCAGGTCCTGGTCCGCGTCCGGCCGCACCTGCCCCTCGTCAACGGCCCGCTGGATCACCTGGTACAGCACCTCGCGGCGCGGCTTGACAATCCGCTGCCGGTACTGCTCGCTGATCTCCGGATGCTGGTTCGCCTCGGCCGCCAGCCGGGCGAAGATCTGCCCCTCCGGGCCGTCCGCGGCGCCACGGCAGGCGTGCTGCACGAGGAACTGCAGGTCGCCGCGGACCGACTCGCCGGGCGGCTGCAGCACCGGGCCCTTCAGGTGGGACAGCGCGGCCAGCACCAGCTCGGTCTTGGTGGACCACCGCCGGTAGACCGTGGTCTTGGCCACGCAGGCGTGGGCGGCGACGGCCTCGATGGACAGGCCGGACATCCCGTGCTGGGCCAGCAGATCCAGCGCGGCGTGCAGGATGGCTCGCTCGGCCTCTTCGCTGCGCGGCCGGCCGGGCCCGCGTCGCGGGCAGCCCTCCAGGGCCACCCGCGACGCCGCGATGCTGCTGGTCATCCCTCGATGAGACCATCTCCGCCGGCTCCAGCGCACTGTCGGCCGGCTCCGGGGGCGGCTCGACGGGTGCGGTCCGGCCCGGCAGGAACAGCCGGGCCAGCAGCGCCGCGGCCAGCAGCGCCACGACCGCGATCAGCACCGCCGAGTGCATGGCATGCAGGAACGCCCCGTTGGCAGTCTCCACCAGCCCGGACAGGCCGCGGCCGGTGGACGCCGGCAGGCTGCCGTCCTGCACCTGGCCGGCCGCCTTGCCGATGGCGCTCATGGTGCCGCCGATCGACTCGCCGGCCTCGTCCCGCAGGTTGGCCGGCAGCACGTTCACCGCGCCGTCCAGCCGCCCGCGGTACATCGCCGAGAGCACCGAGCCGAGGATCGCCACGCCGAGCGCGCCGCCGACCATCCGCACCGTGTTGGTGACCGCCGAACCGGCGCCCGCCTTCTCCCGCGGCACCATCGACATGGCGACCGTGGTGGCCGGCGCCATCACCATGCCGCCGCCCATGCCCCAGGCCAGCAGCAGCAGCTCGATGGCCCACACCGGGGTGGTCTGCTCGATCCGGGTGAAGAACAGGAACACCACCCCCGTCAGCAGCATCCCGCCGGCGATCACCGCCCGGGCGCCGAACCGCTCCACCAGCCGGGCACTGCGCGGGGCCATCGCCATGATGCCGAGCGACACCGGCACCACCAGCAGGCCGGCCCGCAGCGGCGCGAACCCGCGCACGACCTGCCAGTAGAACGTGAGGAAGAACGTGATGCCCAGCATGGCGAAGAAGGTCAGCGCCAGGGCCACCGTGGAGGCCGAGAACGCCGGCTTGCCGAACAGCGTGACGTCCAGCGCCGGGTGCGTGATGCGCCGCTCGAGCAGCACGAACAGGGCCAGCACCGCCAGCCCGCCGAGGATCGACCCGAGCACCTGCGGGCTGGTCCACTGCAAGGTCTCGCCGCCCTTGATGATCCCGTAGACC
>JBKOWA010000410.1:0-5144 GCA_046724155.1 Actinomycetota bacterium | reverse complement strand
GCGGACCGTCACCTCGGATTGGGTCGGCTGGGACGGTGCTCGGGTGTTGCGTCGCGGTGTCAGACGTGAGCGAGTACGCGGTCGAGCGGCCGAGGGATCCGGGTCGGGTCGAGCGCGTCGGTGAGCAACCCCGCGTAGTGGATCTTCCGGCCGGACCGGGTTCCCAGGAAGCGGTGGAGCTGGTCGGTGCTGCTCCGTCCCCGCTGCGCGGGCTGCTTCTGCAGGAGCCGGAACGATGCCAGCTCGCCCTGGGCAGCGATGATCCGCTCCACGGAGCCGGTACCGAGGGCGCGGATCAGCTCCTCCTCCAGGTCGGGGACGCACACGTAGAAGCCGAGCGCCTCCATCTGCTCCCGGGACAGGTCGGCGCCGAAGCCGGCCCGCTCCAGGCCGCGCCGGAAGTAGCCCTCCTCGGCCGCGTCGTACAGGCCGGCCAGCCGGACCCCGAGCCCGTGCGGGCCGAACTGCTCAAGGAACCGGCCGATGTTCGTGGCGCCACCCATCGGCACGATGCAGACGCCCTCGGCATCGAGCGCCCGGCCGCGGCGCCGGGCCAGCGCCTGGAGCGCGGCCCGGTCGCTCATCCCCTCGACGAGGACGACAGCGTGCCAGCTGGTCAGGATGCACCTTGCGGGGCAGCCGCGGCACCCACGTCGAGCTGTGCATCGATGCCGCTGGTGAGGGCGCCCGGCGTGACGGGGACGGGCGTGGCAGGGTACTCGTAAGGCTGGTTGTCGTAGCACTCCGTGACGTAGCCGGTGGGCGGCTCCACGAATGACGGGTCGAAGCAGATGTAGTAGTCGTCGGCGCCGAGGCCGGTCAGCTGGTAGGTGCCGTCGCTGTCGGTGAACACGTCGGCGAATGCGGAGCTGTGCGCGGCGGAGGCGCTGACGAGGACGCCGCCCAGGGGCGCGCCGTCCGGTCCGGTGACGGTGCCGGCAACGGCACCTCCGGCGGCGAGGGAGGCGTCGATCCCGGTGACGCCGGACAGCGGCACGTCGATCGGGGTGCCGCCGAAGTCGTACGGCTGGTTGTCGTAGCACTCGGGCGCGTAGCCGAACGGTGGCAGGTCGGGCGCGAACCGCGGGTTGAAGCAGACCGTGTATGTCCCCGCGAGCAGGCCTCGGACCTGGTATGTGCCGTCCTCGCCGGAGTACCCGTAGAACGAGTTGCCGTCGGCGTCCCTGGCCGTGATGTCGACGCCCTGCACCGGGGTGCCGGCCGGCCCGGTAACGGTGCCGGTGATCGAGGCGGCCGGCGCCAGGGACTCATCGGCCGTGGTCAGCGCCCCGCCGGTCACCGTGATCGGGGTGCCGCCCTCGGTGAAGGGCCGGTCGTGGTAGCACTCGGCGAAGTAGCTCAGTGCGGTGAAGGCGGTGCCGAAGCAGACGGTCCAGCTGCCCGCCGCCAGCCCCGCCACCAGGTAGCGGCCGGCGTCGTCGGTGATCCCGGCGAAGTCCCCGAAGCCGGATGAGTCGTACACCGTGACGTCGACGCCGGCCAGCGGGGCGCCGCTGTCCTGCGCGGTGACCTGGCCGCCGATTGCACCGGCCAGGGCGAGGCGGCCGTCCACCGCGGTGGTCTGGCCGCTGACCACCTGGACGCCGCCGGGGAAGGTGCCGACGCAGGTCCGGGTGTACCCGTACGGAGCCGTCGCCGTGCGCAGGCCCCGGCCGTCGAAGCACACCTGGTAGGAGCCCGGGGCGACGCCCAGGAGCGTGTAGTGGCCGGTGCTGTCGGTCTCGACGGCCGACACGAAGACCGAGCCGTCCGCGAACACGGACACGCCAGGTACCGGAGCGCCGGCCTGGTCGGTGACCGTGCCCGCGATCGCGCCGCCGACGGCGAGTGCGGCGTCGACCCCGGTGTGCGTCTGGCCCACCTGGACCGGCACCGGCGTCCCGGTGAACATGTCCGGCTTGTTGTCGTAGCACTCGGACAGGTACCCGGTCGGTGCCGGGGAGGTGACGCCGTGCGGGTCGAAGCACACCGTGTAGTCCAGCGCCGGCAGGCTGGTCATCCGGTAGCTGCCGTCGCCGGCCGTGGTCACCCGGGCGGGCTCGCCCGACGGGTTGCCGTCGCAGCACACCAGCACGGTGACGCCGGCCAGCCCGACCCCGTTCGGGTCGGTGACCCGGCCGGAGACGGCGCCGCCCGGCGGTAGCGCGCCGTTGATGCCGTGGGTGATCTTGCCGGCGCGCACCGTCACCGGAGTGCCCGCGCCGAACCAGTCCAGCGGCTGGTTGCGGTAGCACTGGCCGAGATAGCCGGTCGGGGACGGCCCGCGGGTGCCGGGGGTCGGATGGAAGCACGCCACCACCGTGCCGGCGCTCAGCCCGGTGATCCGGTAGTGCCCGGTGCGGTCGGTCTCGGCGAGCCCGGCGAGGTCCTGGCCCGCCAGCACCCGGACCTGAACGCGTTCGAGCGGCCGGCCCGCGGTGTCGGTCACCTGGCCGGCGACGCCGGTGGCTTTCGTGCCGGTGCCGGTCGCCACGCGCACGCTGCTGGCCCTGCTGGCACGGCGGTCCCGGGCCAGGGCGAACAGGCTGTAGCCGTAGCTCGTTGCCGGCCGCAGCGCGGAGTCGGTGAAGGCGGTGGTGTCGCGGCCGAGGATGGCGACCAACCTGCCCTGGCTGGCCGAGCCGGGCGGGGTCGAGCCGACCGACCGCCTGATCATCACCCGCTGCAGGTCCGGATCGGTCGGGTTGGTCCACCTCAGCGCCACGGAACGGGAGCCGATCGCGGACACCGCCAACCCGGTGACCGGGCGTGGCGCGGCCTTGCCCGGCGGCACCTGCTGCGGCACATGCTGGGGCGCCGAGTGTGGAGCCGCGGGCTGAGCCGGCGCGGCCGAGGCGGCCGGCACACCGAAGGTGACGGGCAGTAACAGCGTCGCCGAGAGCGTCAACCAACCCGACCGAATTGACATCCGAGCCCCCTCCGAAGTCAGCCCGGGCGAATGTAGCAGGGGGACCGGCGGGCGACAAGGGTTCGGACGCCACGGCGTGGCCGGATGCGGCGCCGAAAATAACGCGCGGACTTTTTGAACGTCGTGAGCCGGGAGGGCGACTCCGCGCCGTTGGTGACACCGAGATGGGCCGGCTCCCCGGTGTTCCTCGGCCGGACCCTGGCTCGGATCGGTGCGCGGACCCTTGCCGGTACGTCGGCTGTCGTTCGAGAACGGCAGCCGAGGGGCCGGCAGAGAATTGACCGGGCGGCTTCTCGAAAATCATTTGCGGGCCGGTGGTAACGTCGTTCATGGATGTGACTACGGCGCCCGCTACCGGCTTTCCGGATCGCCGGCCGGCCCGGCCGCGAAGGCACGCCTGAAGTGCCCGGCGACGGGGGCAGCGCACCGGAGTAATTGTGTTGAACTGCCGGGTCGGGCACCTCAGTCTGATACTCGCCCGTTACGCCTGGGGAGACCTCTTCGATGCGCCTGCTCCGCGATCTGTGGGACACCTCGCCGCGCCGTACCGCGGTGGTGGCCTGCCTGATCGTGCTCGGCGCCGGCGGGCAGGCGGCCGCGGCTGCGCTGGCCGGGGCGGTGCTGCTGCACCGCTCGACCGCGCTGTTCGCCGTGCTGGCCGGGGCGCTGGTGGCCGCGGTGGTCAGCGATCTCGTGGTCGGCCTGGTCGCGGCCGGGCTGACCGCCGACTGGGCCGCCGCCGTCCGTCGCCGGATGTGCCGGGTGGCCTTCGGGCAGGACCTGCCGACCCTGGAGGCCACACCGGTCGGCGAGCTGCTGGACCGCATCGACGGCGACGTCTACCAGGTCGCCGCCGAGCTGCGCGGCGCCGGGGTCCGGATCGGCCAGTCCGCCACGGTGGGGGTGATATCGGTCGCCACCACGCTTGTGGTCTGGTGGCCGGCCGGGCTGGCCATGCTGGTGTTCGCCGTGCTGCTCGCGGCCGGGCTCCGCGGCCCGACCGGGCGGATCGCCCCGGCGCGGATGGGCGAGGAGGAGGCCTGGTCGGACCTGGCCGCGGTGATGGAGGAGTCGATCCACGGGCAGGACGACGTCCGCACCAGCCTGGCCAGGCCGTACGTGTTGCGGCTGTACGCGCAGCGGGCCAGCCGGGTGTTGGCCCGGGGCCGGGTGGTCTGGGCGATGTCGGCCCGGGTGACCGCGGCCGCCTCCGGGGTGACCAGCGCCGTGATCGCGGTGGTCGTGCTCGGCGGCGCCTGGGCGCTGGCCAGTGGTCGTATCGACGGCGCCCGGCTGACCGCCGTCTGGCTGCTCGCCCTCGCCTACGGCGGCACCGTCGAGCACGTCAGCCGGATGGTGCCGGACCTGCAGTACGCGCTGGGCGCCTGGGCGCGGGTGCAGCTGCTGCGGTCCGCTCGCCAGGAGCCGGCCGGCGGGGCGGCCCCGGCGGAGCACGACCTGACCGTCCGCGGCCTCACCTTCCGCTATCCGGGCCAGCCGGACGGCGGGCGGCGGCCGGCACTGCGCGATGTCAGCCTGACGTTCGCGCGGGGCCGTTCCTACGCGCTGATCGGGCGGACCGGGTCGGGGAAGTCCACGCTGGCGAAGGTCCTCACCCGTTCTATCGAGGTGCCGCGGGGCACCGCCTTCCTCGGGGAGACCGACCTGCTGGACCTGGACGTCGAGCAGCTGCGCCGGTGGGTCGCCACCGTCCCGCAGCGCACCGAGATCCTGGCCGGCACGCTGGCCGAGAACATCGCCCTGTTCGACCCGGACCTGCTCGAGCCGGCGGCCCGGGCGCTGCACGAGCTGGGCCTGACCTCCTGGGTGGCCGACCTGCCGGACGGGGTGCAGACCAGGCTCGGCGAGGGTGGCTACGTGCTGTCGGCCGGGCAGGAGCAGCTCGTCGCGTTCGCCCGGATCCTGGTCCGCGACCCGCACGTGGTGATCCTCGACGAGGCGACCGCGCGGCTGGACCCGGTCACCGAGGCCCGGCTGCAGCGGGCCGCCGAGCGGCTGCTGCGCGGCCGGATCGGGATCGTGGTCGCCCACCGGCTGTCGTCGGTACGCCGCTGCGACGAGGTCGTGGTGCTCGCCGACGGCGAGGTGCTCGAGGCCGGTCCGCTGCGTGAGTCGCGGCGGTTCGCCGAGCTGATGGCGAGCAGCAACCTGGCCGTGCCGGCGGCCCCGACCGGCTCCGGCGGCGGCGTGCTCT
>JBKOWA010000141.1:0-4716 GCA_046724155.1 Actinomycetota bacterium | reverse complement strand
GCCCTCGGCACCCCGGTTCTCACTGATCAACTGTGGGCGAGCCTGACCGGGACTCGCTGAACAGCTCTGCCTGCTCCGGGCAGCGGTGTGGGGTGCCAGGATGGGCTGGTGGATGTGGTGGATCTGCGGTCGGACACGGTGACCCGGCCGGGTCCGGAGATGCGTAAGGCGATGGCCGAGGCCGAGGTCGGCGATGACGTGTACGGGGAGGACCCTACGGTCAACGCCCTTGAGGCCGAGGTGGCGGCCCTGTTCGGGCATGAGGCGGCGCTGTTCGTGCCGTCCGGGTCGATGGGCAACCAGCTTGCCGTCCGGCTGCTGGTGCGGCCCGGGCAGGAGCTGCTCTGCGATGCCGACGCCCACGTGGTCACCTTCGAGATGGCGGCGGCCGCGGTGCACGGGCAGGTGGCGACCCGGACGTTCTCCTCGCCGGGTGGCGTGCTCGACCCGGACCTGGTCGCCCCGATGATCCGCCCGCCGGGGCCGTACTGGGTGGCCACCGCCGCGGTCGCCGTCGAGCAGACGCACAACCTGGCCGGCGGCACCGTCCAGTCGCTGGGCGCGCTGCAGCGGTTGCGGGCGCTGGCCGACGCCGGCGGCATCGCGCTGCACTGCGACGGCGCCCGGATCTGGAACGCCCACGTGGCCACCGGTACGCCGCTGGCCGGGTACGGCGCGCTGTTCGAGACGCTGTCGGTGTGCCTGTCGAAGGGCCTGGGCGCGCCGGTCGGCTCGCTGCTGGTGTCCTCCGCGGAGCGGGTGGCCGAGGCCCGGGTGCTGCGCAAGCGGCTGGGCGGCGGGATGCGGCAGGCCGGCATCCTGGCCGCGGCCGGGCGGTACGCGCTGGCCTACCACCTGCCGCGGCTCGCCGAGGACCATTCGCACGCCCGCCGGCTGGCCGAGATGATCGGCCTCGACCCGGCCGGGGTGCCCACCAACATCCTCCCGGTCCCGGTGCCGGACGCCGCCGCGGTGGCCGCCGCCGCCCGCGCCGAGGGTGTGCTGGTCGGCGCGCTCGGCTCCCGGTTGATTCGCTGCGTCACCCACCTGGACGTGGATGCCGCCGGGATCGAGCGTGCCGGGCAGGTGCTGGGCCCGTTGCTGGCTGGGTGAGGGGCCCGCCCAGGGTTCAGCCGCCGCGCGCGCTGGCCGACACCCAGACCAGCTGCCCGACCGCGGCGTCCCGGGCGGTGCCCCAGTCCGGCTCCATCCCGGAGAACCACCCCTGGGCCAGCGAGCACAGCTCGTAGCCGTAGCCGGCGATGGCGTCCCGGGCGGCGATGTACCACTCCGCGTCGCCGCTGTGCGGGTCGATCTGCTCCCATGCCTGATACTCGGTGCCCAGGTCCGGCCACCACTCGCCGCCGTACAGCACCTGGTTGACCGCGATGAACACCTCGAGCACGTTGCTGCGGATCGCGGCCGGCTCGATCGACTGGTGTAACGCGGTGATCGTGGTCTGCAGGAGGGCCACCGCGTCGTGACTGTGCGCGTGGGAGTCCCACTGCTGCTCGCCGTCCATCGTGTACCCCTCCTGACCTCACCCGTGACGGTATGCCTCAGTGATCAACGGCCAAGGCGATTCCTGAGGCTGGGGCTCGGTCCGTTCGGGCAGACCTTAGCCCGCCCTGACCAGGCGTCGATGGCGACTCATACCGACGGTCGCGTATACAGGTACAAATCGGTGGGCAGCTCGGCGGCATGACCTGGGACTCAGCCGGCCAGGATGCGGCGCACCTCCTCATCTGGCACCGGGGAGAAGTCCAGGTAGTGGCGGCCCACGGCGACCAGCCGCCGCGGGGTGGCCGCGCATACGACCTCGTCGGCCAGCTCGGAGAGCTTGTGGACGATCTCCGCGGCACCCACCGGCACCGCGAGCACCACCGACGCCGGCCCGCGGGCTCGCGCCGCCTGGATGGCGGCCGCCGCTGAGGCGCCGGTGGCCAGGCCGTCGTCGACCAGCACCGCGATCACGCCGGCCACCGGGACCGGCGGGCGGTCCCCGCGGTAGGCCGCCTCCCGCCTGCGCAGCTCGGCGCGCTCCCGCTCGGTGACCGCCGCCAGGTCCTCCTCGGAGACAGCGGCGGCTGCGAGCACGTCCGGGTTGAGCACCCGGACGTCGCCGGAGGCCACCGCACCCATCGCCAGCTCCGGCTGCCAGGGCACGCCGAGCTTGCGCACCACCAGCACGTCCAGCGGCGCGTCCAAGGCGGCGGCCACCTCGGCGGCGACCGGCACCCCGCCCCGCGGCAGCCCGAGCACCACCACCTTCTGGTCGCGCAGGTGGCCGAGCAGCGCGGCCAGCGCGCGACCGGCGTCGGCCCGGTCCGCGTACGGCAGGCTTACCATCGCTTTATCGTGCTCCTGCCGGGCACCCCAGCCCAGCCGACAGGCCGGCTACCCGGGACCCGCAGGCTGCGCTGGTGCGGCCGTGACCGGCTCAGAGCACCAGCGGGGCGGCGCTGCGCCGGCCGAGCAGGGCCGGCAAGGTGGCCACGGCGTCGGCCAGCTCGACCAGCACCGGCCCGGCCAGCGCCTGCGCACCGTCGCAGAGGGCGCTCTCCGGGTTCGGGTGCACGTCCACGATCAGCCCGTCGGCGCCGGCCGCGATGCCGGCACGGGCCAGCGGCACCACGAGGTCCCGCCGGCCGGCGGCGTGCGACGGGTCCACGATCACCGGCAGGTGTGACAGCCGGTGCACGGTGGGAACGGCGGAGACGTCGAGGGTGTTGCGGGTGCCGGTCTCGAAGGTACGGATGCCGCGCTCGCACAGCACGATGTCCAGGTTGCCGCGCTGCGCGATGTACTCGGCCGCCATCAGCCACTCCTCGTAGGTCGCGGCGAACCCGCGCTTGAGCAGCACCGGCCTGCCTGCCGCGCCGACCGCCTGGAGGAGCGCGAAGTTCTGCATGTTCCGGGTCCCGACCTGCAGCATGTCGGCGTACTTGCAGACCACGTCCACGTCGGTGTGGTCCACCACCTCGGTCACCACCGGCAGCCCGACCTCGGCCCGCACCTCGGCCAGGATCCGCAGGCCGGCCACGCCGAGGCCCTGGAACGCGTACGGCGACGTCCGCGGTTTGAACGCCCCACCGCGCAGCAGAGTGGCGCCGGCCTGCTTCGCCAACTCGGCCGCCGCCATGGTCTGCTCGAGGGTCTCCACCGCGCACGGGCCCGCGATCAGGGTGAAGGTGTCCGGGCCGATCGGCACGTTGCCCACCGTCACGGTGGAGGTGCGCGGGTGGTGTTCCCGGCTGACCAGCTTGTAGGGCGCGGTGATCCGGACCACTTCGTGCACCCCGGCCAGCGTGGTGACGTCCAGCGACTCCAGCACGTCCTCGGCGCCGATCACCCCGACGATCGTGCGGGTCACCCCGCGGGACACGAACGCGGTGCCGCCCGCGGCCTGGACGTGGCTCACCACCTCTGCCAGCTCGTCCTCGCCAGCGGTTGCTGCCATCACGATGACCATGTCTGTCTCCGAATACGACGAAGCCCCGGTGCCGTCCGGCCCGGGGCGCGAGTCTGTGGCGGTGGTGGTGCGACCGCCGCTGGCCTACCCGCGAACCCCGGGCGGGCTGGCATAGCGGAACCGGCGCTGCATGGGCAGCAGCCTAGCTCACCCTCGCGGGCATCCGCCCTGCGCCTGGTTATGTCCGCGGGAGTCCGACCCGGCGGGTCTTTCGTCCCGGCGCGAGTAGTGGCCGGTCGCCCACGCGTGGTGGGGGGTCCAGGAATGCGCCGACCGGGCTGTGCTCTCGGCTCTACACGACCCAGAGGGTTATCACGCTGCCGGCCTCCACCCGGGTCCACGGCAGCGGGTCCTGGCCGAGCACGTTGCCGTTCGGCTGGTCGAACAGCATCCGCACCGCGAAGCCGGCGGCCTCGAGCTGCTGCCGGGCCTTGTCCAGCGGCTTGCCGAGCACGTTCGGCACCCGCACCAGCCGTGGCCCCTTGCTGACCACGATGCGCACCGTCGCGCCGCGGTGGACCTGCTTGCCGGCGGCCGGCTCGGTGTGGATCACGGCTCCGGCCGGCACCGTGTCGTCGAACTCCGGCGGACCCTCCACGACGTTGAGCTTCAGCCGCTGCAGCGCCGCGACGGCGGCGTCCCGGGACCGGCCGGCCAGCGCCGGGATGGTGCGGAGCGCCGGCCCCTTGCTGATGAACAGGGTGACCCGATCGCCGCGATGCACCGTGGTGCCGGAGCCCGGCTCGGTGCGGATGGCGTTGCCGGGCGCCACCGTCTCGTCGTAGGTCACCACCAGGGTCACCGCCAGGCCTCGCGACTCCAGGTCATTGCGGGCGTCGTCGCGCGGCCGGTCGGCGGTCTCGGGGATCACCCGCGGTGCCGGCCCCTTGGACAGGTAGAGCACGATCTGGCTGCCGTGCACGGCCCGGGTGCCGCTCGGCGGTTCGCTGCGGGCGATGGTGTTCACCTGCGCGTTCTCGTCGTACACCCGGCCGTTCGACACCGTGGCGGCCAGCCCGGACTCCCGCATCGCGTCGACCGCCGACTGCTTGCTCATCCCGGCCACCGACGGCACGGTCGACCACCGCCCGGCGCCGAACCACCAGCCGATGGTGGCCGCGACCGCCCCCAGGGCCAGCACCACGGCCAGCCCGATCCGGTGCCGCCGGCGGTAGTCGCGCTGCTCGGTGTAGACCGGGGGAGCCTGCCCGATCCGGTACACCGGCCCGGAGACCGGTCTGGGC
>JBKOWA010000537.1:0-2626 GCA_046724155.1 Actinomycetota bacterium | reverse complement strand
GGGTAGGACCTCGGCCGGTCGGGCCGCGGCTTGCGCCGGGTGCGGTACCGGCGCGCCGGCGCCTCGACGATCGGCGGCACGCTGTTCGGCGGCACGCTGTTCGGCGGCACGGTCGCCGGCTCGGTCCGGCTGACCGGCTCGGGCCGGGCGGCCTGCTCTGGCCGGGCAGCCGGCACCCACACCAGCTCACCGTCGGCCATGGCCAGCTGGCCGGGCCCGGAGGCGTCGAGGTCGGTGGTCATCGGAACGCTGCGCAGCCGGCACAGCAGGTCGCCGGGCACCGCGGGAATTCCGGCGTCGACCAGCGCCGCCTTGGCCTGCCGCTGCAGGTGCATCGCGGTCCGGCACTCCTCGCACTGCGCCAGGTGGTCCAACGCGCGCTGGTGCGCGCCTCGGCCGAGCTCGCCGTCGATGAGCGCCGCTACCGCCTCGCCAGCAAGGTGGACCTCGGGGAGACTCACGACCCCGTCGCCTCCTTGAGCGGCGTCCCGCGGCGATGGGTCGGCGCCCGCCCGGCGTCGGACCGCCCGTGCGGTTCGGCGAAACGGCCGGAACGCGGCGCCCGGTGCCGCAGCGCCTCCCGCAGCTGCAGCCGCCCCCGGTGGATCCGGCTGCGCACCGTGCCGAGCTTGATCCCCAGAGTGGTGGCGATCTCCTCGTACGACAGCCCCTCGATGTCGCAGAGCACCACCGCCACCCGGAAGTCCGGGTGCAGGGCGTCCAGCGCCCGCTGGATGTCGGGGTCGAGGTGGCTGTCGGCGTACACCTGCTCCGGGCTGCGCTCCCGCCCGGGCAGCCGCTCGGAGTCCTCGGGCAGCGAGTCGAACCGGATCCGCTGCCGGCGCCGCACCAGGTCGAGGAACAGGTTGGTGGTGATCCGGTGCAGCCAGCCCTCGAAGGTGCCCGGCTGGTAGCTGGCCAGCGAGCGGAACACCCGGACGAAGGTCTCCTGGGTCAGGTCCTCCGCGTCCTGCGGGTTGCCGGCCAGCCGGTAGGCGAGCCGGTACACCCGAGGAGCGTGCTGCCGCACGACCTCGTCCCACGTGGGCGGCACCCACGCCACCATCGCTACGTCACCGGCCACGGAACCTCCCGGGTCCACCGTGAGTGGAACCTCCATGGTGCCTTGCATCCTCCCGTCCGACCATGCAGCCAGCCCCCGAATCTGGTCTTTCGGATTCCACGACGGGGGGCGCCCACTCGTGGGCTACCGGCTGCAACGCGGGGGCCGAAACGCCCGTTCCCGGGTACGCCGATTCTCAGCATCCCCACAGGAACCGTGTCCCTCCAGGGCATCAGGTCACAGCGCACGGGGGTACGAGGGCACCAGTCTCACAGCACCGCGCGGAGGAACCGTTTGGTGCGCTCGTGCTGGGGGTTCTCGATCATCTCGCGGGGCGGCCCGGCCTCCACGATCACGCCGCCGTCCATGAAGACCAGCGCGTCGCCGACCTCGCGGGCGAAGCCCATCTCGTGGGTGACCACGACCATGGTCATCCCGTCCTCGGCCAGCCCGCGCATCACGTCCAGCACCTCGCCGACCAGCTCGGGGTCGAGCGCCGAGGTCGGCTCGTCGAAGAGCATCAGCTTCGGCCGCATGGCCAGCGCCCGGGCGATCGCCACCCGCTGCTGCTGCCCGCCGGACAGCTGGTTCGGGTAGGCCCTGGCCTTGTCCGCCAGCCCGACCCGGTCCAGCAGCGCGACGGCCCGCTCGGCCACCTCCCGCTTCGGCTCGCGCTTGACCCGCAGCGGCGCCTCCACCACGTTCGCGATGGCGGTCATGTGCGGGAACAGGTTGAACCGCTGGAAGACCATGCCGATCTCGGCGCGCTTACGGGCCACCTCCCGCTCCCGCAGCTCATGCAGCTTGGTGCCCACCCGGCGGTAGCCGACCAGCTCACCGTCCACGTACAGCTTGCCGGCGTCGATCTTCTCCAGGTGGTTGATGCAGCGCAGGAACGTGGACTTGCCCGAGCCGGACGGCCCGATGATGCACATCACCTCGCCGCGCCGCACCTCCAGGTCGATGCCGCACAGCACCTCCAGCGGTCCGAACCGCTTGTGCACCGCCTCGGCCTGCACCATCGGCCCGGCGCCGGTCGCCGGGGCGCTCATCGGGCCTCCCGCAGACCGGTGAAGCGGGTCCGCAGCCGCTGCAGCGGGGTCGGCGGCAGCGCCCGGACCGAGCCCCGGGCGTAGCGCCGTTCAATATAGTATTGGATGACCGACAGCACCGTGGTCATCATCAGGTACCAGAGGCTGGCTACCACCAGCAGCGGGATGAATTTCAGGTTGCTGCCGTAGATCGACTGCGCCGCGCCGAGCAGGTCGTACACCCCGATCACGGCGACCAGCGAGGTGGTCTTGAGCATCGAGATCGTCTCGTTGCCGGTCGGCGGGATAATCACTCGCATGGCCTGCGGCAGGACGACCCGCCGCATGATCGTCATCCGCCGCATGCCGAGCGCCTGGGCCGCCTCGGTCTGCCCCTGGTCGACCGACAGGATGCCGGCCCGGACGATCTCCGACATGTACGCCGCCTCGTTCAGTCCGAGGCCGAGAATGGCGGCCACGAATGTGGTCACCAGGCTGTTGACGTCCCAGGTGATGAACGTCGGGCCGAACG
>JBKOWA010000121.1:0-3959 GCA_046724155.1 Actinomycetota bacterium | reverse complement strand
CACTCTTGACCGTGAGTTCAGCCGGCGGCGCCGTCAGAACGCGGTGGGTAGGCATGTCTGGTTACGTTGCTCAGAGCCGGAGGCGTCTGATCTGCTGCTGGAGCATCTCGACAAAGTAGTCGCCATCGTCTGTCACCGAGCCGATGTCGTTGTCACTGTCAGCAGGAGCGGCATCAGCCAGCATTCGGCCTGGCGGTGAGGACGTGTGGGCTCGGATGCCTCGGCGCCAACGGCTGGCCCAACTCGGGGTTTGGCTCGGATGCGGCTTGGCAGATCGGAACGAGGTTCGTGTCGTTGTTTCCCGCTGGTGCGTGGGTGCTCGTGCCGTTGAGCCCGGGGTGGGGTCGCCGCAGCTGGATATACCGGTGTTATCTGCAAGTCATATAGACCGCTGAGGTGGTCGACTACGCGGGCTATGGTCTGGCTCAGCGATCACTTCCGGTCTGGAGAGCAGATGAACACCATAGGCGACGATCATGACGGGGTGGACCCGGAGGTGTGGGACCGGCCGGAGATGCGGGCCGTGTTGGCCGAGCGGGATATCACGAGGGTGTACCGGCTGCTCCAGAAGTTCGGATTCAGCCAGCAGCGGATCGCGGCGCTGGCCGGCCAGTCGCAGCCGGAGGTTTCGGCGATCATCCATGGTCGTCAGGTGATGGCTTACGATGTGTTGAGTCGGGTGGCGGATGGACTGGGTATCCCGCGCGGTTATATGGGCCTGGCCTATGCCGTCGAACCGAGCCAGAGCCCGCCCACGGGCACCGCACCGATGGGCATCGGGGACGGCGCGGTGCCGGCGGGCGCCGGGGGCGGTGGGATCTCGGGCGGCGCCAGGCGCGGCGCCCGGGAGAGCGAGGAGGACGATCCGGTGCAGCGTCGTGACTTCCTCGGCGTCGCCGCCGCGGTGGCGGTGGGCGGGCATGTGCCTGCGCTCGAGCGGTGGTTGCCGAGTCCGGTCGGGCCGGTCGGGCCGGTCGGGCCGGTTGCGTCGGCGCCGGCGCGGATCGGGGCCGCCGATGTCGCGCAGATCCGGGCGACCACGCACCAGCTTCATGAGCTGGGGGAGCAGCTCGGCGGCGGGGCGTCGGTGGGCGTAGCCACCGGGTACCTGCGGTGGGCGTCCGGGTTGCTTCGCTCCCGCTACGCGGACGACACCGGGCGGGATCTGCGGGTGGCGCTGGCCGACCTGTACAGCGTCGCCGGCACTTCCTTGCACGAGAGCGGCCGGCATCTCGAGGCGAACCGGCACTTCATGCAGGGCCTGGTGCTGGCCCGGGAGGTGGCAGCCCACGCGCAGGCGGCGTCCCTGCTGTGGTGGATGGGGCGGGTCTGCCTGGAGCAGGAGCACGTGACCGACGCGCTGCGGTTCTTCCAGCTTGCGCACCTCGTGGCGGAGGACGCCGGCAGCCACGCCGAGCTGGCCCGGCTACACGCGAACGAGGCATGGGCGTACGCGCTGCTCGGCCAGCCGAGACTGGTCAAGGAGGCGCTGGCCCGGGCCGACGACGAACGTGGCCGAATCGTCGCCAGCGAAGAACCGCTCACCTTCCACGGCGCCGCCCGGTACCAGGCGTCGCAGCCCGACGTCGCGCTCGCTTATGTGGCGACTGCGCATTGGTTGCTGGCTCGGGCCGACGACCCAGCGACCGCCCGCAACGCGGAGCTGGCTGTGGAGTTCTCGACCCGGATCCTGGCCGCGGACAACCTACCCGGGCGCCTTCTGGCAGGGCGCCAAGCCATGCTCGCCGGAGCCTTGCTCTGCGCCGGCGAACGCGAGACCGGCCTGGCCGCGGCGCACGAAGCCGTGGACCGGGTGGCTGCGGTCCGCTCGTTCAGCGCTGCCGACCGGCTCCGCTACCTTGCCGAGACGGCGAAGGCATGGCCACGCCACCGGCCCGCCATCGACCTCCGCCGCCGGATCGCCACCCTGCAGGGCGTCTGACCGGGGCGTGCCGCCGCGTCGTCGCGGCCAGCAGGAGCGGCGTCAGTCCAGCTCGGCGGCCGTGTCGGGTGGTGGCTCGGGCCGCCCCATCGTTGTCTGCAGCCTCAGATCGGAAACTTGTGGACCTGACACACCCTTGAAGGTCGTGTCACGCCCACAAGTTGCGCCGCCGCGGTCCTCGGGGAGGCTGGCCAGGCGGTCACTCTGGGCCGTATACTCGCTGCCGAGTAACCGGGGGCGGGTGAGGTCGGTGGCCAAGCGGCGCAAGGTGGGGAACCTGCTGGCGTTGCCGCTGCTGTCGGTGTTCGCCGAGCGGCCGATGCACCCCTACGAGGCGGCCACCGTGCTGCGGGAGCGCGGCAAGGACCAGGACGTGAAGTTCAACTGGGGCTCGCTGTACACGGTGGTGGACAACCTGGCCAGGCACGGGTTCATCGAGGCGGTGGAGACCGTCCAGGAGGGCCGCCGGCCGGAGCGCACGGTGTACCGGCTCACCCCGGAGGGCTGGACCGAGCTGGTGGAGTGGGTGCGCGAGCTGGTCGCCGTCCCGCGGCAGGAGTACCCGGCCTTCAAGGCGGCGCTGTCCGAGCTGCCGGTGCTCAAGCCGGAGGAGGCGGTCGACCTGCTCAACCTGCGGGTCATCGCGCTGCGCGGCGAGATCGCCAAGCGGGAGGCGATGTTGGAGGCGGCCGGGGCGACGGTGCCGCGGCTGTTCCTGGTCGAGAGCGAGTACCACCTGGCGCTGGACCGGGCCGAGCTGGAGTGGGTCGGCAAGCTGCTCGCCGAGCTGGCCGACGGCACCTTCCCCGGCCTGGACACCTGGCGCGGGTACCACCAGAACGGGGGGATGCCGACGGGGTAGCAGACACCGACGACCCCGGCGCGGTGCGGCAACACCGGACCGGGGCCGTCGCCCTCGAAACCGGTCCCCGCCGAAGCGGCAACCAGCGAGGTGGCACTCGCAAGGATAGCTGGGCTGCAGTGGCGGGGACCGGTGCGGAAACCACGAGAAGATCCGTTACCGGAGGAGTAACCGCAGATGCACGACCCTGATCGGGCGGCGCATGCCGTCGAAGCGCACGCCGTTGAAGCGCATGCCGTCGAAGCGCATGCCGTCGAAGCGCACCGCCTCGTCAAGACGTACCCGGGCAACGTCCGGGCGCTGGACGGGATGTCGCTGACCGTTCGGCGTGGCGAGGTGTTCGGGCTGCTCGGCCCGAACGGCGCCGGCAAGTCCACCACCGTCAAGATCCTCACCACGCTCGCCCGGCCGGACTCCGGCGCCGCCACCGTGTCCGGCCACGACGTCCGGCAGCGCCCCGACCGGGTCCGCCGGGTGATCGGCGTGGTGCCGCAGCAGTCCAGCGCCGACCCGGTGCCCAGCGGGCGGGACAACCTGCTGCTGCAGGGCCGGCTGTACGGCCTGCGCGGCGCCGAGCTGACCGCGCGAGTGGCCGAGCTGCTGGACCGGTTCGACCTGACCGCCGCGGCCGGCCGGCCGGTGCGCACCTACTCCGGCGGCATGCGGCGCCGGCTGGAGGTGGCGCTCGGCCTGGTGCACCGGCCGGAGGTGCTGTTCCTGGACGAGCCGACCGCCGGCCTGGACCCGGAGGCGCGGGCGGCCATGTGGGAGGAGATCGCCCGGCTGGCCGCCGAGTCGATGGCCATCCTGCTCACCACGCACCACCTGGACGAGGCGGACCGGCTCGCGGTCCGGCTGGCCATCGTGGACCGCGGCCGGATCGTGGCCGAGGGCACCCCGGACCAGCTCAAGGGCGAGCTGCGCGGTGACGCGGTGCACGTGGAGCTGGACCGCCGGGCGGACGAGGGCGTGGTCCGCCCGGCCGTCGCGGCACTGGCCGGCGTGCGGGAGGTGTCGATCGAGGGGCGGCGGCTGAGCGTCCGGGCCGACGACGGGGCCGCCACCGTGCCGGCCGCGCTGGCCGCCCTGGACCGGGCCGGCGTCGGCGTCCGCACGGTCACCGTGGCCCGGCCGTCGCTGGACGACGTGTACCTG
>JBKOWA010000438.1:0-1156 GCA_046724155.1 Actinomycetota bacterium | reverse complement strand
GCTTGACGCGGTGCCGTGCGGGCCGGGTCCGGTTTCGATCAGCTGAGCGGTGGTGATCCTGCTAGCCTCGCAGCCAGCACCGGGGAGCGGGGACCTCGGGGCGCGCCCTCCACTCGGATCGTCCGGCACGTTCCTGCCGGTGAAGGGGATGATGGCCCATGGCCACAGTCAGGTTCGAGAACGCGACCCGGACCTACCCGGGCAGCGAGCATCCCGCGGTCGACTCCCTCGACCTGGACATCGGCGACGGCGAGTTCCTCGTGCTGGTCGGCCCGTCCGGTTGCGGCAAGTCCACCTCGCTGCGGATGCTCGCCGGCCTGGAGGAGGTCAACGAGGGCGCGGTGTACATCGGCGACCGGGACGTCACCAACGTCCCGCCCAAGGACCGGGACATCGCGATGGTGTTCCAGAACTACGCCCTGTACCCGCACATGTCGGTGGCCGACAACATGGGCTTCGCGCTGAAGATCGCGAAGACTCCCAAGGACCAGATCCGGCGCCGGGTGCAGGAGGCCGCGAAGCTGCTCGACCTGGAGCCGTACCTGGACCGCAAGCCCAAGGCGCTGTCCGGCGGCCAGCGGCAGCGGGTGGCGATGGGCCGCGCGATCGTGCGCGAGCCGCAGGTGTTCTGCATGGACGAGCCGCTGTCCAACCTGGACGCCAAGCTGCGCGTCTCCACCCGCACCCAGATCGCCGCGCTGCAGCGCCGGCTGGGCACCACCACGGTCTACGTGACGCACGACCAGGTCGAGGCCATGACGATGGGCGACCGCGTCGCCGTGCTCAAGGACGGCGTGCTGCAGCAGTGCGACACCCCGCGGACGCTGTACGACACGCCGGACAACGTGTTCGTGGCCGGCTTCATCGGCTCCCCCGCGATGAACCTGCGCACCGCGAAGGTGGTCGAGGACGGCGTCGAGCTGGCCGGCTGCGTGGTGCCCGTGGACCGGGCGATCCTGGCCAAGGCCGGCGGCGACACCGTCACCCTCGGCTTCCGGCCGGAGTCGCTGGAGGTGACCGGCGACGGCGGGTTCCCGGTCACCGCGCACGTGGTGGAGGAGCTCGGCTCCGACGCCTACCTGTACGGCACCCTGGAGGGCAGCGACGCCACCCACGGCGAGGTGGACGTGATCGCCCGGGTCGACCCACGCACCCC
>JBKOWA010000471.1:0-8456 GCA_046724155.1 Actinomycetota bacterium | reverse complement strand
TAGCTATGTCCAGCAACTTGCGGCACGCCATCCCGATTTGTACGAGACGATCGCGCGGTTCGACATGCAACCCGGAACGCAAGATGCCCTTGTCTCCGCTGGCGCACGGAGCCCCGGTCCCGATCTGGTGAAAAAGGGCCTGGGCCGTCTCCCGTTGATCGGCAAACACATGGATGACGTCGTTCATGTCAAGAGTGAACGTGGGGCCGTCAACTTCGGCCTCAGACCGGGTTCGGCGGAGGTCTTCAACAGCCGCATTATTAGGTTCGGCCGTCTCTGATGACGACAGAGGACGCGTGCGCCGAGCTGAAACGGATCCTGGATGAGAGCCCGCTCTGCGGAGATCTCGCGGAGTGGTATGCGCGGATTGATGCGCTCGACGGTGTCGAGGAATGTATTCGCGACGGGTTGGTGAACGCGCGGGCAGCCGAGGATTGGAGCCGGTTCGGGTGCTATGTACTGGCAGTGATCAGGCACCCCTCGCCGATCGTGACGCCAGTGCTCTGCGAAGTCCTAATGCTGCGCTCGGACAGCGTGAACAGCGAGGACATCGTCGAGGCATTGGAGGCCGTGGGAGATCCTTCCTCGGTGAGTTGCTTGCTTGACGCATTGATGTGGCAACCCGAATGGGACGAGTTCCACCATCTAGCGGTGAAATGTATCTGGGCCCTCGGAGCTATCGGATCTGACGAGGCTATCGACGCTATTCGAGACGCGGCCTCGGTAGGGCCAAGCGAGGTGCGTAAGGCTGCCACTCGCCAGTTGGCTCAACTAGGTATTTTGGACGGAGGTTGATATTCCAACGGCTTTCGCTGCTGCAGGTGGCAATGGGTAAGGCTTCTCGTTGGGAAGTAGACGCTGGGCAGTCGCAAGGTCGTCTACCTCCAGATCGCGGCGCAAGTCATGGACGGTCTGGGTGATGTCTGTGACACCGATGATCCACTCCGACACATAGCGGTGCACGGCTTCTCCGGAGAGGCCGACCTGGATGGTTCGCCAGGCCAGCGGCGTGAGATGGAGGGAGCGTTCAGGATCCCATTGCACACGGACCGGACTGGCCTTCTTGCGGCGCAGCCAGTCATCGTAGCTGGCGTGGACGGCGGGATCGTAGCTGCTTAGGCAGGCGTCGCTGAGGGCCCGCTCGAATCCAGTTCGACTGACGCGGATCGCGAGGACGCGTTCCTGGCCAGGCTTGGTAGCCCACCCGCAGCGATACATCATCCACAGGAACGAAGGCTTGATCCATGTCATGCGATCGAACTTAAACGGGGGCACAAGTGTGTTAGCGGCCAGTGCTGCGTCGGCTATCCGCGGCGAGTATGCTTGATAGACGGTCAGTGTTCGCTCATCGAAAACTGCACGCACCTGCCGCAATGGTGGCTGCTGGGCGGAGCTTCTGGTCATGATAGGCCCAGTCGGTAGGATAGGGAACTATGCGGATGCGAGTATTTTAGTCAGGATGGAGGCAGGGCGGTTAGGTCGACATCTATAACAGCATGCAGGCCTATGACTGGCGGTCTACTGGATCAGGCAGAAGGGGTGGCCGGCCGGGTCGGCGAAGACCCGGAAGCGCTCGCCGCCGACGTTCAGGCGGGACGCGCCCAGCTGTAGTGCCCGCGTCTGGCCGGCGTCGAGGTCGCCGACGAGGAGGTCGAGGTGAGCCTGCTGCGGGTGCGCCGGGTCCGGCCAGCGCGGCGGGTTGTAGTCGCTGACCTGCTGGAACATCACGCTCCTGCCGCCAGCGCAGATGAGCGCGCCCTCGGGGCCGTCGTAGGCGACCTCCATGCCGGTGAGGTCGGCGTAGAAGCGGGCCAGCCCCGAGGCGTCCGGTGCGTCGATGGTCACCGCGAACAGGCCCATCACCGGGCCCACGCCGTCCTTATGGCACAGGTCGAACGGGTGACCGGCCGGGTCGGCCAGCGTGACCCAGGTCGGGCCGTCGGCCAGCCGGGTGCACGGTCGAGCCGGGCGAGTCGCCGGACGGCACCGGCCAGCCGTCGGTCTGGTACCGGTGGACCGCCGCGCAGGACGGGCTGGTCCGGTTCGACTCGGCGGCGGGGGTCTACCAGGCGGACGTGTCGCTCTACACCGGCACGGTGCTCGGCCAGCTCCGCTCCGCGCCGGCGGACTGGTGCCCGCCGACGCAATACTACGATCACACCACCTACGTCCTGCACGCGACGGCCGGCACCGCGTACTCGGTCGCCCTGACCGGCTACTCGGCCTCGGCGGACGCCGGCCGGACGACGCTGCGCTGGGCGCCGTACGCACCGCCGGCGAACGACAGCTTCGCCTCCGCCACCGTGGTGACGACGCTGGAGCCGGTGCTCACCGGGGACAACTGCGCCTCGACGGCCGAGCCGGGCGAGCCGCTGGACGAGTACGCCAGCCGCCGCACGGTCTGGTACGCCTGGACCCCGACGATCACGGTGACGGAGTCCCTCCCGGACCTGCCGCAGCACCTGATCGCCACCGTCTACAGCGGAGCCGCGCTCGGCGGGCTGACCGAGGTGGCGCGCAGCGCCGACGCGCACGGTAACTACGGGGCCCGCTTCACCGCGCGGGCCGGCACGCCGTACCGCATCCAGGTGGACAGCGCGGGAGACCTGCGTTACGGCATTGTCGGGCTGCAGACCGCGTTCGCGGTCGCGCTGGACAAGTTGGTGCCCTGCAACGACGCGGTCTCCTGCCCCAGCCAGATCCTCAACGATCAGCCGTTGCCGCTGACCGGCTCGCAGCTGACCGACAACGTGGGGGCCACCGCGGAGCCCGGTGAGCCGGCGCACGCCGGTTCGGCGGCCGCGCACTCGCTGTGGTGGCTGATCACCCCGCCTGTCGCGGCGACGCTGACGCTGTCCACCGCCGGCTCCGGCTTCGACACGGTGCTCGCCGCCTACACCGGGACCCGGGTGGACGCCCTGGCCCGGGTCGCCGCGGACGACGACGGCGCCGGCGGCGGTGCCAGCCGGGTGACGTTCGCCGTGGCCGGCGGTACCACGTACCGGGTCGCCGTGGACGGCAAGGCCGGCGCGACCGGCCAGGTCCTGCTCGGCTGGCGGCTTGCCATCCCGCCGCCGCGCAACGACATGTTCGCGAACGCGACCGTGCTCACCGGCGGGCAGGGCGAGTCGTCGTCGTACACCTGGTCGGCCAGCAAGGAGGCCGGCGAGCCGGCCCACGAGGGCGTCCCCGGCGGCCGGTCGGTGTGGTGGCGGTTCACGCCGGGCGCCGCGGCCCGGCTGCGGCTGACCATGGGCGGCGACTACACCGTCATCTCGGTGTACCGGGGGTCGGCGGTGAGCGCGCTGACCAGGGTGGCCGGCGACCGGCACCTCAGCGTCGAGCCGGTCATCCTCGACCTCGACGTGACCGCCGGGGTGACGTACTCGATCGCGGTCGACGTCACCGACCTGGTCTACGGGCCGGACGTGGTGACGGTCGGCTGGACGCTGTTCCCGCCGCGGCCGCCGAACGACGACATCGCGCACGCGACCGCGATCAGCGGCTCGACCGGCTCGACCGACGGGAACGACGTGGGCGCCACTGGCAGCGGCCCGGACGAGCCGTACAACCGGTGGGGGGAAAACTCCACGGTCTTCTACAAGTGGACCGCCCCGGCCAGCGGCCTTTTCTTGTTCGACACGCTGACCAGCGACTACGACACCAACCTGTGGATCTACCGGGGATGGGGATCGGCGCTGGGCGTGCTGCCGCTGGTTGTGGACAACGACGACGCCACCTTGCTCCGGATGGACCCGGACGACTTCCACAACGTGGTCGGAGCCGACCACACCAGCGCGGCGGGGCTGCATGCGGTGGCCGGGCAGGTGTACACGATCGTGGTCGACGGGCCGGCGGACCAGCAGGGCCGGTTCACGCTGCACTGGGCGCCGGCGACGCCGTGGGCGGCGGCCAACGACGCGTTCGCCGCGGCCCAGCCGCTGTCCGGCGGCTCCGGCACGGTGACCGGTTCGGTCGCCGACACCTCGACCGAGCCGGGCGAGCCCGGCTTGCAGAATGGGCAGGGTGAGGTCAGCTCCTCGGTGTGGTTCGCCTGGACCGCGCCGTCGACCGGCCCGGTCCGGTTCTGGACCGACGACGACGGGATCAACGCGATACTGTCCGTCTACACCGGAAGCACGCTGCCGACGCTCACCCCGGTCATCGACGAGCAGGTCGGCCTGGCGACCAGCGGTGCCCGCGCGGACTTCACCGCAACCGCCGGGACGACATACCGCATCCGGCTGGCGATCGGGATCACCAGCTTCCCTGACTGGCCGGCTACCGCCGAGCTCAGCTGGGGACCGCCGCCGCCACCGCCGGCCAACGACGATTTCGCCGCGGCGACCACGCTGTCCGGCGCGAGCGGCAGCGTGGCGGGCAGCGCGCAGTGGGCCACCCGGGAGCCGGGCGAGCCGGCGTCGGCGGACTACCCGGACCAGCCGGTCGCCACCGTCTGGTACCGGTGGACCGCACCGGTCGGGGGCACCGCCTCGTTCTGGGTGCAGAGCCGCGCCCTGCGGCCGATCATCGGGATCTACACCGGCAGCAGCGTCAGCCTGCTCAGCCCACTGCTGGGTATCGGCACGCCCGGGGTGGAGCAACTCGAGGACGGCACCCGCATCACGTTCCCGGTGGCCGCGGGCGTCAGCTACGACATCCAGGTGCAGGGCAGCGACCTGCTCGGAGCGCCGTTCCGGATGCTCTGGTCGACGCTGCGACCGCCGCACGACGACCTCGCCGACGCGCTGCCGCTTTCCGGCGCGAAGGGTATCTCGCCCGGTGGCGACTGGCGGGCCACGACGATCCGGGCCACCGCCGAGCCCGGCGAGCCCGACCACGCGCCGGGACGGGCACCGGGAGCGACGACGTGGTTCCGCTGGACCGCTCCGGCGTCCGGTCCGGTCCGGTTCTCCGTCGCCGACACCGACGTCAGCAACCTGCTCGCGGCGTACTCCGGCACCGGCTACGGCTCCCTGGTCCAGCTCGCCCGGACAGACTGGACCTTCTGGCACGAGCTCGGCTTCGACGCGGTCGCCGGCCAGGCGTACTTCGTGGTCGCGGACACCGGCCCGTACGGCGGGGGGCAGCTGCGGGTGGAGTGGTCGCAGTACGCGGACCAGGCGAAGCCGACCGGCCGGGTGGTGATCGACGGCGGCGCGAGCAGCACCGGCAGCCGGATGGTGACGCTCACCCTGACCGCCGGCGACAACGTGGGCGTCACCGGCGTCCAGATCTCCAACTCGGCCAGGGTGGAACTGGCAGACACCCCGGACGCCGGGCCGCAGCAGGTGCTGTGGGACGCGGAGCAGTTGGACGGCAACCCGGGTACGGTCCGCTGGTCGCTGACCGATCTGTTCCGCGGCGGTGACAACGCCGGTGGGACGAAAACCGTGTACGTGCAGTGGCGGGACGAGCAGGGCAACTGGTCCGCGGTGGCCAGCGACTCGATCGTGGCGAACCTCCCGCCGGTCGGCGACACCACGCCGCCGACCGGGTCGGTGACGGTCAACGCCGGCGCCGCGTACACGGTGAGCCCGTCCGTCATGCTGTCCACCCCGGCGTCCGACATGTTCACCGGGGTCGCCGCGGTGCGGATCTCGAACCGGCCGGAGACCTCCGGCGGCCTGCTGAGCTACGGGTCCACCCGGGACTGGACCCCGCTGCCGCAGCCCTGGTCGCTGGCCGACACCTCGTCCGGCGGGTCGAACGCGAACGGCACCAGGGCGGTCTACGTGCAGTTCCGCGACGGCGCCGGGAACTGGTCGCCGGTCCACGCGGACACCATCGTGCTCGACACGGTGGCGCCCGCCGCCCGGCCACCGGCCGCCGCCGTGGCCGCCGGATACGGTGTCGGCAGCCTGGTACCGACCCGGGTGAGCTGGTCGGCCACCGACGCGACCAGCGGGGTGGCCGGCTACCGGGTCGAGCAGAGCACCGACGGCGGCGCCTGGGCGGCGCTGAGCCTGAGCGGGCCGCTGGTCACGGCCAGCGTCCGGGCGCTCGCGCCCGGGCACAGCTACCAGTACCGGGTGCGCGCGGTCGACCGGGCCGGCCTGTGGAGCGGCTGGGTGTACGGGCCGGTGCTGCGCCCGGCGCTGTACCAGGAGACGACCACGGCGCTCGGCTGGGCCGGCAGCTGGCTCAGGTACGCCGTCGCCGGTGCATCCGGCGGCTACGTCCGCGGCTCCAGCCAGGCGGGCGCCTGGGCCAGGTTCACCGCCGGCGCGCGCTCCATCGGCTGGGTCGCCGTCCGCGCCCCGAACCGCGGCCGGGCGTCGGTCTACGTCGACGGCGTGCTGGTCGCGACGGTGGACCTGTACGCGACCACCACGCAGCCGGCGCGGCTCGTCTTCGTCCGCTCCTGGACCTCGGTCGGTACCCACTCGGTCACCGTCCGGGTGAGCGGGACCACCGGCCGCCCACGGGTGGACATCGACGCGTTCGCCCTGCTGCGTTAGTTCGGCACCGTAGTTGGTTCGGCACCGTAGGTCCGGCAGGTGCGCCACGCCGGTTCAGAGGTTACGGCGCACCTGCCTCGGGTATCGCGGGCCTTCGGGCCTGGCCCGCAGCGGGTCAGGCCGGGGGTATGCCGTTGGCTGGCGCGGCCGGTTGCGCGGTGGTGTACGGGGTGATCGGGCCGTTGGTGCTGTCGGTCACCAGTGGGGTGCCCAGCAGGGTGGTGACCCCGTTCGTCGTGGTGGCGAGCTGGGCGCCACCGAAACCGGCGTGCGAGGTGGCGGAGAACCGGTACGGCACCAGCCCGGGGCCGGTGAACCCGCCCTTGTTGACCGTGTCCACGATGCTCTGCCTGGTCACGTCCTTGCCGGCCTTCTGCAGCGCCTGGGCGAACAGGAACGCCGCCGACATGCCGTACTCCACGTTGCCGTCGAACGGCAGCCGCGGGATGTACTTGTCGTGCACCTTCTGGAACAGCTGGATCCAGGAGTTGCCGGTGTCGCTGGTCGGCGGCAGGTAGGCGTCGCTGGTGATCCCGGTCAGCAGCGCGTTGCCCTGCACGGTGACGCCGCCCTTCTTGGCGATGCTCTCCAGCAGCGCGGCCAGCGTGGTCGGGTCCGCGCCGACGTTGCTGAGCACCAGCTTGGCCGGGTAACCGATCTTCAGCTTGCCCAGGATGGTCAGCGCGACGTACGCCGGGATGCAGAAGCACACCACGGCCTCGGCGCCCTTCGCCTTCAGGTTGGCCAGCTGCGGGCCGATGTTGGTGTTGCCCGGCGTGTACTTCTCCCGGGCCACCACCTTCGACTGGTCCACATACATGTCCAGGCCGCGCATGCCGTCGGTCCCGAAGTCGTCGTCCTGGACCAGGTAGCCGACCTTGGCGTTCGGCATCGTCTGCTTGATGTTGTTGCCCAGGATCTTGCCCTCGACCACGTAGTCCGGCTGGTAGCCGAAGGTGAACGGGTGTGTGCTGGGCTGGTCCCACTGGGTGGCGCCGGAGGCGACGAACAGGTCGGGCACCTTCTGCGCGTTCAGGTAGTCGGTGACCGCCGAGTGGGTCGGCGTGCCGAGGCCGTTGAACACGGCGAAGACCTTGTCCTGCAGGACCAGCTCCTTGACCACGTTCACGGTCCGGGTCGGGTCGTAGCCGTCGTCCTTGTAGATGTACTTGATCTTGCGTCCGTTGATCCCGCCGTTGTCGTTCATGAACTTGAACATGGCCTCGGCGGCCGGCGCGATCTCGCTGTACCCCGGGGCGGCCGGACCGGTCAGCGGCTGGTGGCTGCCGATCGTGACGGTGTCGGCGGTGACGCCCGGGGTGCTGGCGGTCGTCTCGCCGCCGCTCGTGCTCCCGGTACCGCAGCCGCTGGCCAGCAGCGCCAGCGCGGCGCCGGCGGCCAGCCCGGTCAGCGGCCAGCGCCGCCGGTGCGGACTCCTCATGATGCCGTCCCTTCTGCAGGAGGGTTGGACGCGCGTTCGGCCGGGGCCGGGTGCGCTGGGTGGTGTGGGCTGTGCCAGCCGTTGGGCCGATCGTTGGGCCGATCGCCGGGTCGGCCACGGTGCCAGGCCCGGCGGGCGACCCGGCCGAGCAGGCGGAGCAAGCCCTGGATGCCGGCGGGGGCGAGCAGCATGACCGCGATCAGCACCGCGCCGTACAGCGCGAGCGGCAGGTTGTGGGCCACGTTGTCCGGCAGGGACAGCCGCTCGGACGCGTCGGTGGACCAGGACGGCAGGTAGACCAGGAGGATCGCGCCCCACAGCGCGCCGGTCAGCGAGCCGAGCCCGCCGAGGATCGCCGCGGCCAGCAGCCCGAACGACAGGGCCAGCGAGAAGCTGCCCGGCCCGGCGCTGCCGACGACCATCGCCAGCAACCCGCCGGCCAGCCCGGCGCAGGCGGCGCTGACCACGAACGCCAGTACCTGAACCCGGGCCACCCGGATGCCGGCCAGCGCGGCGGCCACCTCGTCGTCGCGGGCCGCCCGCCACTCCCGGCC
>JBKOWA010000462.1:0-2654 GCA_046724155.1 Actinomycetota bacterium | reverse complement strand
GTGGGGAAGTACGGGACGCAGACATGTCTACCGGTTGGTAGCAGCCGGACGCCACCACATCACCTGGTCGGGTTGGCCTGCGCCGCAGTGACGTCGACGACACCGGCGGTGTCGACGACACCGGCCGCCTCGGGTTGCGCCTCGGCGACCGGCCCGTCGGTGCCCGGGCGTTCCGGAGGGCGTTCGCCGGAGCCGCCCGCGGTGTCGGCGCCGGCCCGGGCCGGCGCCGAGCCGGGTGGCGGTGGCTCGGGTTCCGGTTGGCCGGCCGGTCGCACCCGCAGCCGGGACACCCGGCGGCCGTCCAGCTCGACCACGGTGACCAGCAGACCGTCGACCTCGACCGCGTCGCCGAGCACCGGCAGCCGACCCACCGCACGCATCAGCCACCCGGCCGCCGTCTCGTACGGGCCGTCCGGCAGGCGCACCCCGGTCTGGGCGGCGAAGTCGGCCAGGTTGCACAGCCCGTCCACGTCGTACTGCCCGGAGCCGAGCCGGCCGACCGGCGCGGCCGGGCTGTCGTACTCGTCGCGGATGTCGCCGACGACCTCCTCGATCAGGTCCTCCAGGGTGACGATGCCGTCCGTGCCGCCGTACTCGTCCACCACGATGGCCATGTGGTGCCCGTCCCGGCGCATCTCCGACAGCGCGACCAGCACCCGCTTGGACCCCGGTAACTGGGCCACCTCCCGCGCCACGTCGCCGACCGTGGCGGCCCGTCCGGCCGGGTGGTCCGGCTGCATCAGGTCGCGGATGTGCACGAAGCCCACCACGTCGTCGGAGTCGCGGCCGACCACGGGGTACCGCGAGTGCGGCTCGGTCATCGCCTGGCGCAGCGCCCGGCTGATCGTGGTGCCCGCCTCCAGGAACTGGACCTCGGTGCGCGGGACCATCACCTCGATGATCGGCCGGTCCGCGGCGCCGAAAACGTGGTCGATCAGGCCCCGCTCGTCCCGGGACAGGTCCTCGTGGGTGGCCACCAGGACCCGCAGCTCCTCATGGGTGACCGGCTCCCGGTTGGCCGCGGGGTCGCCGCCGAGCAGCCGCACCACCAGGTCGGTGGTGCGGGACAGCAGCCAGATCAGCGGGCGGGCCAGGATCGCGATCCGGTCCAGCGTCGGGCCCAGCAGCTTCGCGGTGCCCTCGGCCCGCTGCAGGCCGAGCCGCTTCGGCGCCAGCTCGCCGAGCACCAGGGTGACGAAGACGATGACCAGCGTCACCCCGACCACCCCGACGAACCCGGCCAGGCCCTCGTGCAGGCCACGCCGGACCAGCACCTCCTTGGCCTGGTCGGACAGCGTCACCGCCCCGAACGCGCTGGACAGCAGGGCGGTCAGCGTCACGCCGATCTGCGCCGTGGCCAGGAACCGGTTGGAGTCGCGGACCAGCCGCTCCACCGCGGCACCGCGCCGGCCCTCGTCCCGCAGCCGGCGGACCTGCCCCTCGCGCAGCGACACCAGCGCGATCTCGCCCGCCACGAACACGCCCTCGACCATGATCAGGCCCAGCACGATCAGGATGTTGACCAGGGTGCTGTTCACCGGGCCGCCCTGGGATGGGCAGGATCATCCACAGCGCAAGTCTAGGTCAGAGCCTGTTGGTAAACCCTGCTGGCGGCGCCCCCGGCGCCCAGACGACGACCGGCGGCGTTCGCACCCCACGAAAACGCTCCGCAAGCTCCGCGTTTCCGCGGGGACCCCGCAGAAGCCTCGTCGTCGCCGATACAACAACGGTATCGGCTCCTCCTCCGCCTTGCCGGATCGCCGCCTGGATCACCGGGTGCATCCACCGAGGGATTACCAACAGGCTCAGGGCGGCCGGTCATCCGCCGAACCGAGTGAGTCCCAGGTGGGTCTCAGCCCGAGGTGGCCTTCTGCGTGTTCTCGTCCAGCGCGGCCAGGAACGCCTCGGTGGTCAGCCACGGGGTGCCCGGGCCGACCAGCAGCGCCAGGTCCTTGGTCATCTGGCCGCCCTCGACGGTGGCCACGCACACCTGCTCCAGCCGGTGCGCGAAGTCCACCACCTCCGGGGTGTTGTCCAGCTTGCCGCGGTGCGCCAGGGCCCGGGTCCAGGCGAAGATCGACGCGATCGGGTTGGTCGAGGTCTGCTCGCCGCGCTGGTGGGCCCGGAAGTGCCGGGTGACGGTGCCGTGCGCCGCCTCGGCCTCCACGGTCCGGCCGTCCGGGGTCATCAGCACCGAGCTCATCAGCCCGAGCGAGCCGAAGCCCTGCGCGACGGTGTCGGACTGCACGTCGCCGTCGTAGTTCTTGGCCGCCCAGACGAAGCCGCCCTCCCACTTCAGCGCCTGGGCCACCATGTCGTCGATCAGCCGGTGCTCGTACGTCAGCCCGGCGTTCTTGAACTCCTCGGCGAACTCGTTCTCGAACACCTCGGCGAACAGGTCCTTGAACCGGCCGTCGTACGCCTTGAGGATGGTGTTCTTCGTCGACAGGTACACCGGGTAGCCGCGCGACAGCCCGTAGCGCATCGACGCACGGGCGAAGTCGCGGATGGAGTCGTCGAGGTTGTACATCCCCATGGCGACGCCGCCGGCCGGGAAGTCGAACACGTCGAAGTCCAGCTTCGTGCCGTCCTCGCCGACGAAGCTCATCGTCAGCTTGCCCTTGCCCGGCACCACGAAGTCCGTGGCCCGGTAC
>JBKOWA010000413.1:0-2589 GCA_046724155.1 Actinomycetota bacterium | reverse complement strand
GGGGTCCGACAGGTCACGGGGCTCTGCCTGTTCATCGTGCCCGCCCGCAGCGGTGTTACTCGCGTCAGTCCGGCTGCGGTCTGCGCCGCCGGGGCGTTCGGCCCGGTTGCCGGTGAGCCGGCTGACCCGCACCAGGCAGCGCGCCGCGGCGCTGGCTCCGGCGCCGGCCAACCCGCTTAGCACCAGCCAGAACGGGGAATAGGCCACAGCGGGCCCGCCCGGCGGTCGCCGGCACGCCGCGGCTGGCGGTCAGCTGCGTGCCGGCCGGACTGGGGGGTACGTGAGCCATGGTGCAGCGGTGGTACCGGAACGCGGCCATCTACTCGGTCGATGTGGGTCTGTTCCAGGACTCCGACGCCGACGGGATCGGCGACCTGCCGGGGCTGGTCGGCCGGTTGGACTACCTGTTCCGGCTGGGCGTGACCACGATCTGGCTGAACCCGATCCACCCCTCGCCGTGGCGCGACGGCGGCTACGACGTCACCGACCACTACGGCGTGCACCCCCGCTTCGGCAGCCTCGGGGACGTGGCGGTGCTGCTCACCGAGGCGGAGCAGCGGGGCATCCGGGTGATGCTCGACCTGGTGGTCAACCACACCAGCGACGAGCACCCATGGTTCCAGTCCGCCCGGTCCGACCCCGCCTCGCCGTACCGCGACTGGTACGTGTGGTCGGCGGAGGAGCCGCCGGGCCGGTTCGAGGGCCAGGTGTTCCCCGGCGTCGAGGCCGGGATGTGGAGCTACGACGAGCAGGCCGGGGCCTGGTACCGGCACCGGTTCTACTCCTTCGAGCCGGACCTCAACACGCACAACCCGGAGGTGCGCAAGGAGATCCACAAGATCGCCGAGTTCTGGCTGCGGCTGGGTGTCGCCGGCTTCCGGGTGGACGCGGTCCCGTTCATCATCGAGCCGAAGGCGCCCGGCACGGCCCACCACCCACCGGACTACGAGTTCCTGCACGAGCTGCGGGAGGACGTGCTCTGGCGGCGCGCCGAGGCGGTGCTGCTGGCCGAGGCGAACGTGCCGGACGACGAGCTGCTGGAGTACTTCGGCGACGCCGACGGCTCGGCCAGCCGGGTGATGATGGTCTTCGCGTTCCGGCTCAACCAGTCGATCATGCTGGCGCTGGCCCGCGAGGATGCCAGCCCGATCGCCGCCACCCTGCGCAAGCTGCCGGACCTGCCCCGGCACGCGCAGTGGGCGACCTTCCTGCGCAACCACGACGAGGTCGACCTGGGGCGGCTGTCCGAAGCCGAGCGGCAGGAGGTGTTCGACGCCTTCGGGCCGGACCCGGACATGCAGCTGTACCACCGCGGCATCCGGCGCCGGCTGGCGCCGATGCTGGCGGACCACCGCCGGCTCAAGATGGCCTACAGCCTGCAGTTCACCATGCCCGGCACGCCGGTCGTGCGGTACGGCGACGAGATCGGGATGGGCGAGAACCTCTCGCTGCCCGAGCGGGAGGCGATCCGAACGCCGATGCAGTGGGACGACACCATGCACGCCGGGTTCTCCCGGGCCGCCGCCGACCGGCTGCCGGTGCCGCTGATCGACTCCGGCCCGTACGGGTACCAGCGGGTGAACGTGATCGACCAGCGCCGCGAGCCGAACAGCCTGCTGGCGTGGTTCGAGCGGATCCTGCACACGCTGCGGGAGTGCGAGGAGGTCGGCACCGGTGAGCACGAGGTGATCGACGCCGGCCCCCCGCACGTGCTGGTGCACCGGGCCCGCGGTCCCGGCGGGAGCATGCTGTTCCTGCACAACCTCGCCGACCGGCCGTGTGAGGTCAAGGTGGGCCGGCAGCCGGACCAGGGCACGCGGGTGCTCAACGTGGCGGCCGACAGCGACTACGGCGAGGATGTCGATCTCGACCGGATCGAGCTGGCCGGCTACGGCTACCGGTGGATCCGGCTGCACCGCACACCATGAGGTACGAACCGGGTGGTGCGGGGGCCGTTCCCGTGGTGGGGACGGCGGCGGTCGCCGCTGCGTACACTGCCGCCGTGGTGTCCGCTGCCGGTCCCGGGGGGCGCGAGCCGCGAGTCGGCGTGGGCCAGGTGGTCCTCGGCTCGCAGGACGGGCAGTCCGCGCTGGGCGCGATGCACGTCGCCGAGCTGTACCGGCTCACCGACCCGTCGCTGTCGGAGCTGAGGCTGGAGCAGCTGCTCGATGAGCTGCTGGTCCGGATCCGGCAGATCCTGCGGGTCGACACGGCGGCGATCCTGCTGCTCGACCGGGACACCGCCGAGCTGGTGGCGCGGGCCGCGAAGGGCCTGGAGGAGGAGGTCCGCCAGAGGGTGCGGATCCCGGTCGGGAAGGGCTTTGCCGGGCGGATCGCGTCCGAGCGGGTGCCCATCTTCATCGCCGACGTGGACCACGGCGAGGTGCTCAACCCGATCCTCCGGGAGCGGGGAATCCGGTCACTGCTGGGCGTCCCGCTGATCGCCCAGGGCGCGCTGGTCGGCGTGATGCATGTCGGCACGCTGCGACCGCGACAGTTCACCCAGCGTGACGCCGCGGTGCTGGAGCTGGCCGGCGCCCGGGCCGCCCCGGCGATCGAGCGCGCGCACATCTTCGAGGCGCTGGAGCG
>JBKOWA010000036.1:0-5274 GCA_046724155.1 Actinomycetota bacterium | reverse complement strand
TCGCTGTACCGTGCCGGGGGTGGGCAAGGCGCTGGACCTGCCGTTCGACCCGATCGAGCGCGCGGGTGAGATCTGGGAGGCGACCTGGGGCCCGGCCTCCGCGATGCGGGTCGCCACCTCGGTGATGCGCGTCCAGCAGATCCTGATCGGGCGGTACGACGAGATCCTCCGGCCGTACGGGCTGACGTTCGCCCGGTACGAGGCGCTGGTGCTGCTGCGGTTCTCCCGGCGTGGCGAGCTGCCGATGAAGGTGATCGGCAGCCGGCTGATGGTCCACCCGACCAGCGTCACGAACACCATCGACCGGCTGGTGAACGCCGGCCTGGTGGTGCGCCGGCCCAACCCGGCGGACGGCCGGGGCGTGCTCGCCGCGATCACCGCGGCCGGCCGGCGGCTAGTCGAGCGGGCCACCGCCGAGCTACAGGAGGCCGACTTCGGGCTGGCGGCGCTCGACGAGGCGGACCGCGGCCAGCTTTTTGCCGCGCTGCGCCGGGTGCGCGCCGCCGCGGGCGACTTCCGGGCGCCCCCGACCGGACCCGGCACCGATGGTCAGCGCGGTCCGTCCAGGCAGGCTGGTCAGCCGGCCGGCGCGGCCCCGCCGGACCCGTCCGAGTGGGCGGGCGTTGACCGGTCCGGCGTGGATCCTTCCGACGCGGGGGAGCCTGGCGTGGAGGAGCCCGGCGCGGGGGAGCCCGGCGCGGGGGAGCCCGGCGCGGGGGAGCCCGGCGCAGCCGGATCCGCTGGCGACGATCGATCCGGCGACCGTTCCGGTTCCGGTTCCGACCGGTCGGGCGGCCCGGCGGCGTCCCGCAAGGACGGCACCGCCCGCAGGTAGCCGCCGATGCTGTTCACCACTGCGACCAGCGGCACCGCGATCAGCGCGCCCTCGATGCCGGCGATCAGCGTGCCGGCGGTGACCGCGAGCACCACGGCCAGCGGGTGGATGCGCACCGCGCGGCTCATCACCAGCGGGTGCAGCAGGTGCCCCTCGGCCTGCACCAGCAGCACGATGGCGACCGCCACGATCAGCGCGGCGCCGAGGCCGTGCGAGATCAGCGTGACCAGCACGCAGAGGGTGCCCGCGACGGTGAGCCCCACCAGCGGCACGAACGCGCCGATGAACACCAGCACGCCGAGCGGCACCGCCAGCGGCACCCCGACCACCAGCAGCACGATGGTGATCGAGATGGCGTCGACCAGCGCCACGATCACGATCCCCCGGACGTAGCCGGACAGCGTCTGCCAGCCGAGGCCGCCGGCCACGTTGACGTGGACGCGGCTCGGTGCCGGGAAGAGCCGGACCGCCCACGCCCACACCAGCCGGCCGTCCCGCAGCAGGAAGAACGTGGTGAAGATGACCAGCAGGATGCCGGCCACCGCCTCGGCGGCCGTGCTCGCCGTTGCGAAGATCCGGGACACCACCGCGCCCTGGTCCCTGGTGATGGCGTCGGTTGCCCGGTGGATCAGGTCGGACAGCTGCTGGTCGTTCAGGTGCAGCGGGCCGTTGACCAGCCAGGCGCGGATCTCGTCGCCGGCATCCTGGAGCTGGGCTGCCAGCGAGCTGGCGTTCTTGGACACCTGGTCGGTGACGAACCAGCCGACCAGCCCGAGGGCGGTCAGCCCGAGCAGCAGCACCAGAATGGTGGCCAGGGTCCGATGCACGCCGACCGACACCAGGCCGGCGACCAGCGGGTGCAGCAGCGCGGTCAGCAGCAGCGCGACGACGAAGGCGAACGCGACCAGCCGCACCTCGTTCAGCAGGAGGAACAGCACGTAGACCGCCGCGATGACGATCAGCCACCGGGCCGACCACTCCGCGGCGATCCGCAGGCCCCAGCTCACCGAGTCGACCGGTCGGCGCGGCCGGGGCGCGCCTTCGGTGCCGTCCGGCGCCCGCCCGCGGAACTCCGCCGGGTGGACGTCGGGGGGCGGGCCGTCCTCGGCTGCCGCGATCCTGGCTCGAACCCTCTTGGCCGCTGCGGTCAGGGGCGCCGCCCTCGCCCGCAGCGTCCTCGGCTGCGTCCCGTCATCCTGCTGCTCGTCCACCGGCTCCCCTCTCCTGCCCTGTTCCTGGATGATGCCCTGGCAGGGTGGCCCAAACCGCTGTCCCGACCAGCAGCGCGGCAGTACTCCCGACGCTATCGCCTGCCCGGCGTGGCCGGAGCGCCGGTAGCCTGGCGCGATTTAGTAGGACGTCCTAACATTTTCTCATGGACGCCGATGACATCGCCGCCGGCAGGGCGCGCTGGCAGCGCCGGTACGACGCGGCCAGGAAGCGCGAAGCAGACTTCAGCACGCTGTCCGGCGTCGAGGTCGACCCGGTGTACGGGCCGGCCCCCGGCGGCAGCGTCGAGGGGTTCGAGCGGATCGGCTGGCCGGGGGAGTTCCCGTTCACCCGCGGGCTCTACCCGGCCGGGTACCGCGGCCGGACCTGGACGATCCGGCAGTTCGCCGGCTTCGGCAACGCCCGGCAGACCAACGAGCGGTACAAGATGATCCTGGCCGCCGGCGGTGGCGGGCTGTCGGTGGCGTTCGACATGCCGACCCTGATGGGCCGCGACTCCGACGACCCGCGCTCGCTCGGCGAGGTCGGCCACTGCGGCGTGGCCATCGACTCGGCCGCCGACATGGAACAGCTGTTCGCCGGCATCCCGCTGGAGCAGGTCACCACCTCGATGACGATCTCCGGGCCGGCGGTGCCGATCTTCTGCATGTACCTGGTGGCCGCCGAACGGCAGGGCGCGGACATCGGCGCGCTGGACGGCACGCTGCAGACCGACATCTTCAAGGAGTACATCGCGCAGAAGGAGTGGCTGTTCGCCCCGGAGCCGCACCTGCGGCTGATCGGCGACCTGATGGAGTTCTGCGCCCGGAAGATCCCGCGGTACAAGCCGCTGTCGGTCTCCGGCTACCACATCCGGGAGGCCGGCTCGACCGCCGCGCAGGAGCTCGCGTTCACCCTGGCCGACGGCTTCGGCTACGTCGAGCTCGGGCTGTCCCGGGGGCTGGATGTGAACGAGTTCGCGCCCGGTCTGTCGTTCTTCTTCGACAGCCACCTGGACTTCTTCGAGGAGATCGCCAAGTTCCGGGCGGCCCGCCGGATCTGGGCCCGCTGGATGCGCGACGTCTACGGCGCGACCAGCGAGAACGCGCAGTGGCTGCGGTTCCACACGCAGACCGCCGGGGTGTCGCTGACCGCCCAGCAGCCGTACAACAACGTGGTGCGCACCGCGGTGCAGGCGCTGGCCGCGGTGCTCGGCGGCACCAACTCGCTGCACACCAACGCGCTGGACGAGACGCTGGCCTTACCGACCGAGCAGGCCGCCGAGATCGCGCTGCGCACCCAGCAGGTGATCATGGAGGAGACCGGAGTCGCCAACGTGGCCGACCCGCTGGGCGGCTCCTGGTATGTCGAGGCGCTCACCGACCGGATGGAGGCCGAGGCGGAGGCCGTCTTCGCCCGGATCCGCGAGTTCGGCGCCGAGCGGTCCAGCCACCCGATCGGGCCGATGACCTCCGGGATCCTGCGCGGCATCGAGGACGGCTGGTTCACCGGCCACATCGCCGAGTCCGCCTTCGTCTACCAGCAGGCGCTGGAGAAGGGCGACAAGAAGATCGTCGGGGTGAACGTGCACCCCGGCTCGGTCACCCGGGACCTGGACATCCTGCGGGTGAGCCACGAGGTCGAGGTGGAGCAGCGCTGGGTGCTCGCCGCCCGCCGCGCCGCCCGCGACCAGGCCGCCGTGGACGCCGCGGTGCGACGGCTGGTCGAGGTGGCCCGCACCGAGGAGAACATGGTCCCCGCCATGCTGGCCGCCGCCCGCGCCGAGGCCACCCTCGGCGAGATCTGCGACGCCCTGCGCGCCGAGTGGGGCGACTACCGCGAACCCGCCCGCTTCTGACCCCGGCACGTCGGCGTGGCGGCCGGACGCGCGGAAGTGGTGTTCAGTAAGATCGCCCGATGCCGGAACAGCGCAACGGGGTGGTAGAACTCCGCCGGAGCCATCCGTGTTCTACGGCATTCCTGGACGAGACCGGAGCGATTTCGCAGGATCGCTTCTTCGCGGTGGGCCTGCTCAAGTCGGCGAGGGCGCCGGTGCTACTGCGAGGTATCCAGAAACTGCGGGATCGGGAACACTGGTACGCCGCTCATGTGCGGGCCGCCCTCGGTGTAGACTCCTGCCTGAAAAGCTGGCGCAACTCAACGCACAGCGTTGCCGTCTACGGCAACCGGCGCCAAGGTGCCCCGTAGGTTGACGCGGCCTGTACTCTAACAGAGTCGGGTGTGGGCCTCTGGCCTTCAGCCCGTGGTCTGAAGGAGGGGGCCCGGTCGAGCAGCGACCGGGCCCCCTTTCTTGCATGCCACGGATCCCGATGGTTTGCCGGAGCGAGGCGGCCTCGGGGTCCCCGCCATGCCCGGCGCCGCCCGCGCGGAAGCCACCCTCGGCGAGATCTGCGACGCCCTGCGCGCCGAGTGGGGCGACTACCGCGAACCCGCCCGCTTCTGACATCTGCACCTGCGGTGCACCTGCGGCGTGGCGGCCGGACGCGCGGGAGCGCGTTCGGTAAGATCGCTTGGTGCCGGAGCAGGGTAACGGGGTGATACACCTACGCCGGAGACGCGGTGGTGCCCGCCCGCATGCGGCTGGAACACTCGCCGTGTCCTTGCCGCGTGGGATACTGGGACTGGAGGTGTTGATGACGAGTAACGAGCACATGCACCAGATCCCGCCCCGTCCAGCTGGTCGGGTTTCGCTGGACGAGTTGGCGCGCCGTAAGGGCGTATGCCCGGTGGAGTCGATGGATGAGTTGGTGTGTGACGTTTTCGACTTCGACGCCGAGTTGGACGAGTTCCTGACCAGTACCTATGCAGCTCGCAGGGCAGACCTTGGGTAGCCGGTGAGCTACGTCGTCCTGGACACCGACGTCACGTCTTACGCGTTCAAGCATCGTGATCTTCCGGCGCCGATCGTCGAAGCGATCCTGCACGACCGCCTGTGCATCACCTTCGTAACCCTGGCCGAGCTGACCAAATGGTCGGTCTGCCGCAAGTGGAGCCCTACCTACCGGCAACGCCTCGACGCCTGGCTGGCCAACGTACTGGTTCTCCCTTACAACAATGACATCGAAGATGTCGCCCGGACCTGGGGCAGCCTCGCCGGTGGTCAGAACTCCTGGGGTGTGGGGAAGAGGGTGCTGTTGAGGTCGAGGGTGAGTATGCCGGTGCGGAGGCCGACGTGGAGGGTGGCGCCGTTGTCGGTGCGGTGCAGGGAG
>JBKOWA010000165.1:0-4215 GCA_046724155.1 Actinomycetota bacterium | reverse complement strand
CCCTCAGAGGTACAGCCCCGTCGACGGCTCGATGCGGCGGGCCGCGACCGCGTGCACGTCGCGCTCGCGCAGGATCAGGTAGGTCACGCCCTGCACCTCGACCTCGTGCCGGTCCTCGGGGCTGAACAGCACCCGGTCGCCGATCTCGACGCTGCGCACGTGCTGCCCGATCGCCAGCACCTCGGCCCAGACCAGGCGGGTGGCCATCTGCGCGGTGGCCGGGATGAGGATGCCGCCGGCCGAACGCCGTTCACCCTCGTCGGTCGACAGCGAGACCAGCACCCGGTCGTGCAGCATCTTGATCGGAAGCCGGCCGTTGTCATCCACGGTCGCGACGCTATCTCACGCCCAACCCAGTTCGTGCAGCCGCCGGTCGTCAATGCCGAAGTGGTGTGCGATCTCGTGCACCACGGTGATCGCGACCTCGTTCACCACGTCCTCCTCGGTGTCGCAGATGGCCAGGATGGGCCGCCGGTAGATGAGGATCCGGTCCGGCAGCACGCCGCCGTAGTCGTAGCCGCGGTCGGTCAGGGCCACGCCCTCGTAAAGCCCGAGCAGGTCCGGTTCGCCGGCCGCCTGCTCCTCCACCAGCACCACCACGTTGTCCATCAGGTCGGTCAGCTCGGCCGGGACCTCGTCCAGCGCGGCGGCCACCAGCTCCTCGAAGCGGCGCCGGGGTAGCTCGATCACCTGGCCATTCTGCGTCCCGACCGGCAACCCCCGCCGCCCCGCCCATGCCGGGACCGTGAGCTGGGCTAGCTGCTCGGGAGCTAACACGCTGTGCCTCCCGTCCGCGCTCACTAGTCAACAGCACATGTAAAGTAAGGCCAGCTGAGCGGCCACGCCGTCGCGCGTCTGTCCAGGTCAGGAGCACAGCCAGCGCACATCTAACTAACGATCTTGGCCAACCCTGTTGACTTGTGAGCGCTCGACACGTGCTGGATCAGAAAGGCTTTCGACGGGTGATCGACCTCAGGCAGCTCCGCGAGGATCCGGACCGGGCGCGTGGCTCCCAGCGGGCCCGCGGCGAGGACCCCGCCCTGGTGGATGCGCTGCTGGCCGCCGACGAGCGGCGCCGCGCCGCGGTGTCCGCGGCGGACGGGCTGCGCGCGGAGCAGAAGGCGCTCGGCAAGCGGATCCCGCGGGCGTCCGCCGAGGAGCGGCCGACCCTGCTGGACCAGGCCAGGAAGCTGGCCGACGAGGTCAAGGCGGCCGAAGCGGACCAGGCGGCCGCCGACGCCGCACTCCGGCAGGCGCACCTGGCGTTGCCGAACCTGACCGAGGGCGCCCCGCCCGGCGGCGAGGAGGACTTCGTCACCCTCGAGACGGTCGGCGAGATCCCGGCCCACGACTTCCCGGTCCGGGACCACGCCGAGGTGGCGACGCGGCTGCGGGCCATCGACATCGAGCGGGGGGCCAAGGTCTCGGGCGCGCGGTTCTACTTCCTGACCGGCATCGGCGCCGAGCTGGAGCTGGCCCTGGTCAACCTGGCGATGTCGCAGGCCATCGCGGCGGGTTTCACCCCGATGGTGACCCCGTCGCTGGTCAAGCCGGAGGCGATGGCCGGCACCGGGTTCCTCGGGGCGCACGCCGGCGAGGTGTACCGGGTCGACGCCGACGACATGTACCTGGTCGGCACCTCGGAGGTGGCGCTGGCCGGGTACCACGCAGACGAGATCCTCGACCTCCGCGGCGGGCCCCTGCGGTACGCCGGCTTCTCGTCCTGCTTCCGGCGGGAGGCCGGTTCCTACGGCAAGGACACCAGGGGCGTCTTCCGGGTGCACTGGTTCGACAAGGTCGAGATGTTCTCGTTCTGCCCGCCGGAGCTCGCGGCCGAGGAGCACCGGCGGCTGCTGGCCTGGGAGAAGGAGTTCCTCGGCACGCTGGAGCTGCCGTTCCGGGTGATCGACGTGGCGGCCGGCGACCTCGGTTCCAGCGCCGCCCGCAAGTACGACTGCGAGGCGTGGTTCCCGTCCCAGCAGCGGTACCGGGAGCTGATGTCCACCTCGAACTGCACCACCTTCCAGGCCCGCCGGCTGAACATCCGGTACCGCGACGCCGACGGCCGGCCGCAGGTCGCGGCGACGCTGAACGGCACCCTGTGCGCGGTCACCCGCACGATCGCGTGCCTGCTGGAGGCGCACCAGCTGGCCGACGGCTCGGTCCGGGTGCCCGCGGCGCTGCGGCCGTACCTGGGCGGCCGCGAGGTCCTCGAACCGGCCTGACCGTCCGTAGGGTGGCCGCCGCCGGTTCGTCGTCTGGGCGCCGCGGACGCCGCCAGCAGGGGTTGCCAACAGGCCTCAGGCGCGTAGGACGGTGATCGGGCGTCTGGATGGGCTGGTTGCCTTCTCGAAGGATGTGCGTTGGGCGACCGGGGCGGCCTCGGGGCGCCGGTCGAAGATGACCAGCACTCCGGTGTCGAGGCTGAGCCGGTCGAGGTAGCCGTCGAGCTGGGCCAGTCCCACGGCCAGCGGATCGGGCTCGCGTTCGCGCCATACCTTCAGTTCGAGGCCCTGCCGCTGCACGGCTCTCTTGCCGGCTGGGGTCTGGTAGGGCCAGCGGATGAGCAGGTCGATGCGGCCGCGGCCGGTGCCGTATTCGCGGTCGACGTAGCCACCGCCGTTGACGACGCGGTGCAGGTAGCCCATGAGTACCAGTTGTGGGGCGACCTCGTGGTAGACGATCCCGGAGGTGAGCACGTCGGCGTGCTCGCGCCAGAACGCGGCGAACTCGTGCAACAGCAGATCGAAGTCCAACCGGCCGTCGCTGAGGATGAAGCTTCGTGGGTCGGCGACGACCTTGAACTCGACGTTGGCCGCGAGCACCCGGACGATGACCTCGCGGTAGATCGGGTTGGCGATGCGCAGCGGCGCCTTCGGCGCGATCAACCCGAGGTCGGAGACGTATTGGACGTCGTCGTTGTAGGGGTCGAACTGGTCCAGGGTGCCGGCCAGCACCGGCTCGATGACCTGACGCACCCGTGGCTCGGCGAGCTTGGCGGCCAAGGAATCGAGGTGGGTAGCTCGCGCCAGGATCAGTCGCTCCTTGGCCTGTTCCACGTGCTCGGCAGTGAGCGGCTCTGGGGCTGGAACTCCGATTTTCTCGACGACTTCGCGGGCGAGGGCGTTGACGAGCCAGGGTTGCCCGGCGGTGAGCTCAATGGCCCGGTCGATGGCGTCCGGGGTGAACTGTTGTCCGGTGTCGGTGGTGTGTTGGGTGTAGAGCTCGTGAATTTCGTCGGGGGTGAAGTCGCCCAGCCGCAGGGATTCCAGTTTGATGTTGAAGGGGCTGGCGGTGCCGAGCCGGTTGGGGTCACCGCCGCTGGCGGCTTTGTAGTCTCGGACATCCCGAAGCCCACACAGGGCGACTGATGCGGGGAATGCGGTAGGGCGCTCGTTGAACCCGTCCCGCAGCTGGCGTAACACGCTGATCAGGCTGGCACCGCGCAGCGCGTCGATCTCGTCGAAGAACAGCACCAGCGGACGCGGGCAGACCCGAGCCCAGGCCGTGAGTGCCTTGCCGAGCAGGGTCTCGTCGGGTGCCTGCGGCCAGGGCGGGGGGTATAGCTCGGGCGGCAGAGCGGTCTCGGCGCGGCTGCGGATCTTGTCGAGGATGCCGCGTTGCGCGCCGCCGTAGTTGTCCCCGGCGGCCTCGCCGACCTCGCACGAGAAGTGCAGCGCCGCGTAGTCCCCGGTTGCGGTCAGCTCCTCGGCAAGAGCGCGCAGCGCGGTCGTCTTCCCAGTCTGCCGGGGAGCGTGAACCACGAAGTAACCCATCTGGGCCACCAGCCCCGGCGCCTCCGGCAGCCGCCCCAACGCCGGGATCATGTAGTGGTACTTGGGCAGGCACGACCCCGCCGTGTTAAACCGGCGCATCATCCGCACACCACCCTCCCGCGGACCTTGACCAGGGCCGTCACCCCGCGAACTCTACGGCCCGCCGACGACGCACCGAGCGAACGGCGGGGATCTCGATCCTGTCGATGACGGTGCCGGTTCGTGATGCGATGGCGCCAACACCACTGGCGGGCCAAGGTCCGGCAGGCCGCAGTCGGACGCGAGGAGCGCGGCGAGGTTGGCGGGCGCCCGGGCCGCACTGTGCGTACCCGGTGCCGCCGGCCCCAGCGGGCAAACGCTCGTGGGACGCAGGGCACTATGAGATTGGCGAAGAAACCGAAGGCTCTCTGGACATTTTGCTGAGCACCCCATGGTTGAG
>JBKOWA010000596.1:0-2672 GCA_046724155.1 Actinomycetota bacterium | reverse complement strand
CCCCCGGACCTGCTCGACAATGTCAAGTCACCCCAAACGCTGCCTATAGGGCAAACGGGTCATTCGGATTCCTCCTTGAAGTCCGCTGAACAAAGGGCGATCTGATGCCTCGACCGGACACAAACCCGCAGGTCAGCGCGTTGGGAATCGGGGCGCGGCCAAGTATTCTGCAGGCTCTGGGCGGTACGAACTCGACCCGACCGGTTGCCAAGTGCCGCGGCGTACCTGTCGTCCCTGGACTTGGTGTTCCACTGGTCGCTATGCGTGGGTCGGTTGCTGTACGTGGCCGGGCGCTGTGGGTGGTCAGGCAGGCCTGGCTGACGCGGGCTATATCCGCGCACCAGCGTAACTCTAACGGGACCTGAGCGCGTGGGTGTCCCCTTTGACAACTGCCCTTCCTGACCCCCTCGTCAGGTCGCCTGGCGGGGGACGTGCGGAACTCGGCGGTGGCTACCGGGCTTGCCGCCGCCGAGTTCCCACCTCCCGAGCGCGGTCGTCGGGATCGGCGCTGGGCCGGATGACCTGCGGGCCGGATGACCTGCGGGGCGGATGACCTGCGGGCCGGCGGCCTGCCGGCTCGGGTGGTGGCGGCGTCCGGCGCGGCGACACCAACGCGTACGTCATCCGAACCGAGCCGGACCGAACCGTTGGCCGGACCGAACCGCTGGCGTGTCCGGTCCGACGGCCGCAGGACGCGGTGGGTCTGCGCCGAAAGGCGGCAGGTGAGGTAACAACTGGCCTAATTGGTCTGCTCTGCGCAGAGGATGCCGTTCAGGCCAAAAACGTTTGTTAAAATCTCAGTTGGTGCGTTGCAAGCCCGGCACGCAGCGTTAGGCACGTCTGCTTCCGAGGAGGCCCCTGCCCCAGGACCTCGGAGCGAGCGAGGATGCACCGAGGATGCACCCTTGCCCCCACTGGGCGTGACGTGGAGCCGGGTCACGCGATGCCCCGCACCTGGATGCTGATTCTGGGGTAGGCGAGGCCGGGGATGCCCAGCGAGGAGCGGGGAGCCGAGCGGCCGGCGTACGCCGGTCCGTTCGCGTCGGACGGCCACGCCGGTGCGTTCGCGTCGGACGGCCACGCCGGTGCGTTCGCGTCGGACGGTCACGCCGGTGCGTTCGCGTCGGACGGTCACGCCGGTGCGTTCGCGTCGGACGGTCACGCCGGTCCACTCGCGTCGGACGACACAGGTACCGAGAACCTCAGCTCCAGCTGCCGCGTGTCCGAGCGCAAGCACGACGCCAGTACCGAGGTGCTGGCGGACGGCGACCGAGTGCAGCAGCGGCTGAAGGATCTGGCCACCCGGGTGCAGAGCAGTCTGCTCGCGGCGCACCCGACGATCCCTCCGGCGGCCATGATGCGGGCCGGCTTCGAGCTGGACCGGCAGATGCTCAGCCGCGGCGTCGCGTTCCGCTCGATATACCCCCACAACGCCCGGCGGCAGCACGATGCCGTCGAGTACATGCTCCTGCTGCAGGGCCTGGGTGCCCAGGTGCGGACGGCTCCGGTGATCCCGGCCCGGATGATCCTGATGGACGAGGAGGTCGCCATCGTGCCGATCAAGCCGTCCCGGGGCCCCGGCGCCGTGGTGCTGCGCGACCCCCCGGTGCTGGACTTCCTGGTCCGGGTCTTCGACCACCTGTGGGAACGGGCCACCCCCGTCACCACACCAGCCAATAAGCACGCCTTCGAGGAGATCGAGCTGGCCATCATGTCCGAGCTCGCACACGGGCGCACCGACGAGGCCATCGCCCGCCGGCTCGGCATCTCGACCCGCACGCTGCGGCGCCACCTCACGATGCTGTGCACCCGGCTCGGCGTGGAGACCCGGTTCCAGCTCGGGATGGCGGCGGCCCGGGCCGGCGTGCTGGACGGCCGCCGCTGGCCGCCGGGGGAGCCCTGAGCGGAGCTAGGAGGAGCTAGGAGCCCGCTGAACAACTCGACCGTGCCCGGATCCTCAACGCGCTGACCTGCGGGTTTGCGGTCGCCCGATGCGTCAGATCGCCACTTGTTCGGTGGCCTCCTAGGAGCCCTCTGAACAAGTCGCGATTCTGGCCGATCAGCCTCGCAAAGCCACAGGTCACAGGCTTGCGGGAGGTCGGCGATGGGCGTTGTTCAGAGGCCTCCTAGGAGCCCGCTGAACACGTTTGCGATCCGGGCCGACAGCACTCGCAAAGCCGCAGGTCGGCGGCTCACGGGTGGTTGGCGGAGCGGGTTGTTCAGGGGCTCCTGGCTGGCCGGGCTGGACGGATGACGCTCCGCTGCCAGCTGCGCCATGGTCTGAGACCTGCCGCTGCGCGCCCGCTGCGGGCCCACCTCATAGACTGCCCGCCATGCGTATCGCGATCGTCGGGCCGACCCATCCGTTGAAGGGCGGGGTTTCGCAGCACACGACCGTGCTGGCGAAGCGCCTCGCCGAGGCCGGGCACGACGTCGAGATCGTCTCCTGGCTGCGCCAGTACCCGAAGCGGCTCTACCCGGGGGTCCAGGAGGTGACGGCCCCGGAGTTCGAGCCGTTCGAGCCGACCCGCCGGCTGCTGTCGTGGAACCGGCCGGACACCTGGGTCCGGGTCGGCCGCCAGCTGCGCAACCGGGACATGGTGCTGATCGCGCACATCACCCCGGTGCAGGTGCCCCCGTACCGCACGTTGATCGCCGCGATGCGCGGGGGC
>JBKOWA010000391.1:0-6290 GCA_046724155.1 Actinomycetota bacterium | reverse complement strand
CTGCTCGCCACCGCGCCACCGGAGTCGCGCGGGCTGAGCCGGGACGGGGTGCGGATGCTGGTGGCGTCGGCCGGCGGCATCGAGCATCGGGTGGCGGGTGCGCTGCCGGCGGCGCTGCGGCCGGGTGACGTGCTGGTGCTGAACACCTCCGAGACGCTGCCGGCGGCGTTGGCCGGGGTAACGGCCGGCGGCGTCCATTTGCCGGGGACCGGCGGCGTCCATTTGCCGGGCACCGGCGGTGAGCGGGTCGAGGTGCATCTGTCCACGGTGGACCGCACGGGCTGGCTCGCCTACCCGGGTGCGCTGGCCGGCCGGCGGTCCCGGTGGGTGGTGGAGGTGCGGGCGCCCGGCGGGCACGGGGGCCGGCCGTCGTACGCCGACCGCACCGGCGCCCGGATCCGGCTGGCCGGTGGCGGCACGCTGCGGATCGACCGCTCGGAGCCGGCCGGCCGCACCCGTTCCCGGCTGTGGTGCGGTGAGCTGACCACCCCGCAGCCGCTGCTGGCCTGGCTGCGGGAGCACGGGGAGCCGATCCGGTACCCCTACGTGTCCGCGCCGTGGCCGCTGTCGGCGTACCGGAACAGCTACGCCGACACCCCGGGCAGCGTGGAGCTGCCCAGCGCCGGCCGGGCGATCACCCCGCGGATGCTGCGCAAGCTGCGGGCCCGCGGGGTGGAGGTGGCCACCCTGGTGCTGCACTGCGGGGTGTCCTCGCTGGAAACCGGCGACCCGCCGTACCCGGAGTGGTTCAGCATCCCGGAGTCCACCGCGAGCGTGCTGAACGAGGCCCGGTGGGACGGGCGGCGGGTCATCGCGGTGGGCACCACCGTGGTGCGGGCCCTGGAGTCGGTGGCCGACCGGAACGGGTTCGTGCACGCGGCCTCCGGGTGGACCGACCTGGTGGTGACCCCGGAGCGCGGCGTGACCGCCGTGGACGGCCTGCTGACCGGCTGGCACGAACCGGCGGCCTCGCACCAGGACCTGCTGGTCGCGGTGGCCGGCCCCGAGCTGGTGCGCGCGTCGTACCAGGCCGCGCTGACCGCCGGCTACCGGTGGCACGAGTTCGGCGACCTGCACCTGCTGCTCGCCGGCCCCCTGCGTGCCGGTGCCATGCCCGCCGGACGCAGGCGGGCGGCACAATCGTGGGCATGACCGGAGCGCCGCAGGCCAGCCGCCCGCACATGCCCGGTTACGGGCTGCCCCCGGCGGCCGAGGGGATGTGGCCGTGGGACTGGGCGGAGCGGATCCTGGTGGCGGCGATGCGGTACTGGCTGGCCACTACCCGGGCGGATGACCGGCCGCACCTGATGCCGGTCTGGGGCGTCTGGCACGGCGGCGCGCTGTGGTTCAGCACCGGGGACCGCTCGGTGAAGGCCGCCAACCTGGCGGCGCGGCCGACCTGCGCGGTGTCGGTGGAGAGCGGCCCGCACGGGGTCGTGGTCGAGGGGGTCGCGCACCGCCTGCCGGCGTCGCCGGTCGAGGTCGCGACCGCCTACGACGCGAAGTACCGGACCGGCCTGCCGCCCGGCGAGCCGGTGTACCGGTTGGTCCCGATGGTGGCCTTCGGGCTCTCCGACGCCGAGGGCGAATTCGTGCGGTCTACCCGCTGGCGGTTTCCGGCCGCCGCCGCAGATTAATGAGGCGTAGTCGAGGACTCGGCGACCTGGATCCTGCTCCGTGTATATCTGGAAAAGGCGGAGCGGATCGACTCGGTCAAACAATGCCACTGAGTTAAGAGGTGCCGTCCGGTGCATCGACGGTCGCCGACCTGCGGGACAAGATCCTGACAGATGTGCATTTGGCTCAATTCAGTGGCATTGCTCGGTCACATCGCCTGTTGCCGCTGATGCCGACGCTGTAGTTCCGGTCGCCGCGTTGATTCCTGGCTACGCGCAGCCGGTCGAGTATGCCCTGCGCCAGGCCGGGGTCCAAAGGCCGACGCAGGGGAGCGCTCCAGCCATGCCGGGTCACCCAGTGCGGATGATGACCTCGGGCGCTGACCGGACCACGCTGGGTGGGTGGAAGCCAAGCCGAAGGAGGTACCGACGTGGGCAGGCTGTTCACCCTGAGAACCGTCGCGGCCGGCGCTGCGCTCGGCTTGATCATCGCCGGCGTGCTGGCTGTGATCGCCGGCATCTACGACCGGAAGGTCGTCCACGACCAGCTGGCACCGCAGATGATCTTCTTTCCGGAGCAGGGGCCGGCGTTGCCGCCCGAGCTCAACAAGTACGCGGGCCAGCAGGTCGACACCGCCCCCGAGGCGAAGGCCTACGCCGACGACTACATCGGTGCGCATCTGGAAGGCATCGGCAACGGCAAGAGCTACTCCGAGGTTTCCGCCGAGTTCATGAAGGACCCCAACAACAAGGCTCTCGCCCAGCAGCGGCAGACGTTGTTCATGGGCGAGACCCTGCGTGGGCTGTTGCTCAACGCCTGGGGCTGGGGGACGCTCGGCACCCTCGCGCTGATCGGGGGTATAGCGCTCACCGTGCTCGGGGTCATCCTGCTGCTGATAGCGCTGATCGCCGGCCGCGCGGCACCGGCGGCGGCCCCGACCAAGGGAGGCTAATCAGGAGGTGCCGGCCGAGTCGTGTACGCGGCGGCTCTGCTGTTACTCGCGGGGCTGGTGTCGGAAGATCTGTATAGCTTTACGATCCCACCAGCATCGTCGCAAGTCAGCGGCTATGTCGCGGCGTGGAGACCATAAGGGAACAGATCTCGTGACACTAGGCCTCGTCGCCGGCGATCCAGGCCTTTGCCTGCTCGAGGTCAGCGAGCGGGAACGCGCGCGCCTCACCGGGGATCATCCAGGCGAAGAGCTTCGTCGCGTTCGCCATCCAGTGGATGTCGGTGACGATGGCGGACCGAACCCACGCGCCGTGGTGCCGGACACCCAGGTTGGCCCCGAGCTTCGTGTCGGCCCACAACGCGCCGGGCTTGATCTCGTCGAGGTCCTCGATGACGTACAGCATCCGCAGCCCGCTGCCGGCCTCGATCGCCCGCTGCAGCTCGGGCACCAGCACCTTGTCGTAGTCCTCGCGCCTGATCTCACCCGTCGCGCGGAACCCGAGCGTGCCTGGGGGCATGTCGGTCAGTTGCTCGATCATGGGCCACATCCTTCGCGCGTCCGGATGGACGCACCTCACCCAGCAGGGATGAAGTGGCCTGGAGGGCGAAACTTGTGGACGGGACACGCCCTTCAAGGGCCATTCGCGTCCACAAGTTGCGCTGACTAGTCGCGGCCCCGGTCGGAGGGTCCGACCTGGTCGGCGAGCCAGTCGTTCAGCGGCCCGAACGCCCGCCAGGCGTCCCGCACCAGGTCCAGCACGGCCGCGGTGTGCAGCCGCGGCTCCGGCTTCCAGGAGCGGTGGGCGTAGAGGGAGCGGTGCCGCAGCAGGTCGGCTCGCGGGTGGTCCTTCGGGTAGCCGCGGGGCGCGGTCTTCAGCACCTGGCCGCCCAGCTCGTAGCCGCCGGCGGCCAGGTCGGCCACGATCCGGGCCAGCCGGGCGCCGGTCACGTCCCCGGCCACCGCCCGGCGGTACCGCTCCACCTGGTCCGACTCGGTCGCGTAGTAGCCGCCCGCCACCAGTAGCCCGGCCGCCGAGATCTGCACGTACCCGCCGGCGTGGCCGCGCTGTTCGGACAGCACCGCGCCGCAGTGCGTCTTGTACGGCGACTTGTCCGCCGAGAACCGCACGTCCCGGTTCGGCCGGAACACCTTGCCCGGGCCGAACTCCGGCTCCAGCGCGGCCAGCAGTGCCAGCATCGGCACGCGCACCGCCGCCTCGTAGGCGGCCTTGTGCTGCTGCCAGTAGGTCCGCGAGTTGTCCGCCTCGAGCCCCTCGTAGAAGTCGAGCGCCTCCTCCGGGAAGCCGCAGAACGCGCCGGGCTGCTCGCTCATCCGGGCTCCTCCTCCAGCGACACGTGCAGCCGCAGCTCGGTCACCGCGGCGCCCTCGGCCTCCAGCGTCCGGGCGTACCCGTCCGGCGCCCAGCCGGCCGAGGTGTAGAACGCCAGCGACGCGGTGTCCGCCTCCGGCACCCAGACCCAGGCCGCCCGCAGGCCGTCGGCCCGCATGTGGTCCACCGTGGCCGCCAGCATCCGGCTGCCGTGCCCGCGCCGCCCCCACCGCGGTTCGACCAGCAGCGCCGCGATCTGGCCCACCGGCCCGGGCGGGTCCGCGGGGCGGGCTCCCTGCGCCGGGTCGGGCGCCGGCAAAGACGCAGCCTGCGGACCGAGTCCCGCCTCCGGGCCGGATGCGGCAGCCGGGTCCGGTGCGGCCTCCGGGTCGGGCCCAGGCTCCGGGTCGGGTCCGAACGCGACGAACCCGACCGGCACGTCCCGCTCCCGGGCGACGAGCACGTGGTGCCGCGGGCTGGGCGGCGCCGTCACCGCCTCCCGCCAGCTGCGCTCCGCGTCGACCGGGGTGATGCCGGCCAGCACCGACTCCGGCAGCCAGCCGGCGTACGCCTGCCGCCAGGTGTCCAGCTGGATGCGCGCGATCTCCGGCACGTCCCCCGCGCCGGCCGGCCGCACACTCACGTCCGCCACGGCAGTCCAGCCTAGTGCGCCGCGGTCAGCCCAGCCGGTACCGGACCTCGGGGAGCGGCACCCCGTCCACGTCGTAGAAATGCTCGGCGCCGTCCGGAGCGAACCCGCGCCGCTCGTAGAACCGCCGCGTCGGCGTGTTGTCGCGTAGCACCCACAGCAGTACCGGGCTCAGCCCGCGGTCCTGCAGGTGCTCGACGGCGGTCCCCAGCAGCGCCGTGCCGAAGCCCATGCCCTGCTCCTCGGGCAGCACATACAGCGCGTACACCTCGCCGGCATCGGGCGCCAGCCCGGCGTCGTCGCGGTACTGCCCGCCGTGTACGAAGCCGACCACCCGCCCATGGTGCTCCGTGACGTACTCGTACTCGGTGCGCGGCCGGTCCGCGAACCAGGCCCGCCGCCGGGCACCCTGCGCAACCGGATCCATCGCAGCAAGGGCGCTGTCCGACATCATGCCGGCGTACGCGACACGCCAGGTAGCGACCCGTACCGCCGCGATCACCTCCTGGTCGTCCAGCGTCGCGGGGCGGACCCTCGGTCGTGCTGCCATGCCGGGGTACCTACGCCTGCTCGACCTCCAGGGCGGCGGCTGGCAGCTCGTGGTGCTCCGGCTCGGCCTTCGCCCGTTCACTCCGGGTCCGTTCACTCTGCGCCGGCCCGACCGGCTGCGCTTGCTCGGCTTGCTGCGCTGTCTCGGCGCGCTCGCGGCGCTTGCGGCGGATGTCCAGTGCGAGCCAGGCGCCGACCACCGCGACGACGATCGGGATCGGGGCCCAGGTGGCGTACCGCTCGATCTTGTGCAGCGACGCCGCGAACGCGTAGCCGAGCCAGACGCAGGCCCCGGCCCAGAGCATGCCGCCGACCGCGTTCCAGACCAGGAACGTGCGGTACCGCATCCGGGCCATCCCCGACATGCTGGGCACCAGCGCCCGCAGCAGCGCGGTGAGCCGGCCGAGGAGCACGGCCTTACCGCCGTGCCGGTGCAGGAACTGGTCCACCCGGGTCCACCGGTGCTCGCCGACCCAGGAGCCGAGCCGGGACGCCCGCAGCGGCGGGCCGAACCGCTTGCCGAAGGCGTAGCCCACGTTGTCGCCCAGGATCGCCGCGGCGACCGCCAGCGGCAGCATGAGGCCGATGCTCAGCACGCCCTCGTGGCAGAAGTACCCGGCCACCAGCAGCGCGGTCTCGCCCGGCAGCACCATCCCGACCAGGATCGCCGCCTCGGCGAACGCCAGCCCGGAGGCGATGAGGTACAGCCAGGCACCGACATGCTCACCGAGGCGCTGCAGGAACTCCGTCACCCCGCCAGTGTGCCCCGGCCTGCCGGAGATCAGGCCGGCAACCCGTCCAGGTCGGCCTGATCGGCGGGTCTTTTGCGGCGAACGCCCGTTTTCCTGCCCACTTGTGGCCGGAAATGGCCCGAAAGGGAAAGCCGACCAGTTCAGCCGCCGTCAGCCGGCGAGCACCTCGCCGAGGACCCGAGCTGCCCGGGTCAGCCGGTCCGGCGGCTCGGCGCAGTAGGTCAGCCGCAGGTAGGGCGCGGGCGGCTCGCTGGCGTGGTACGGCGTGCCGCTGCCGACGGCCAGCCCGCGCAGCTCGCATCGGCGCGCCACGTCGACGTCGTCCATCCCGTCCGGCAGCCGGCGCCACAGGTGCAGGCCGCCGGCGGGGACCGGCCCGGCGGCCAGCTGCGGCGCGTGCTCGGCCAGCGCGGCCACCAGCGTGTCCCGGCGAGCCAGCAG